>JAPLMO010000347.1 GCA_026386995.1 Planctomycetota bacterium
GGCCGGCACCCTCGCGGCGGGGTCGAGACGGGCGACAAGACGGCGCCGCTTCCGAAACCGGCCATGACGTGGCAGCGCGCGGCCTTCTGGGCGGCGGTGATCTTCGTGCCCCTGGCGTTGGCGGCGGGCGGCCTCATCTACTGGAAACATAGCGAAGTGCAGGTGCGGATCGACCAGGCCGAGGGCGCTTCGCAGATCGCCAAGGGCCTCTTTGATGGTGGGGAGTACGAGGCCGCCGCAAAGAACTACCTTGACATCCTTTACAAGTTCCCCGACCTCAAGAGCATCGTGATCGACGCCGACCAGCACGTCAGCATGGCGCGGGCCGAACAAGCCCTCAAGAAGAAGGAGTGGGACACGGCCGACAAGTGCGCCAACGACGCCAAAGACAAGGAGGCCCCGCCATCGTGGCAGAGCAACTTCCGCGCCCGCTTCCAGAAACTTCGCGACGTCGAGGAAAAACTGAACCTGGCGGACGCCGCCGACAAGGCGGGCGACTTCGAGAAGGCCCGCGGCATCATCGACGAACTGATGGCCCGCTTCAGCGACCTCAAACTCGGCGACCAGATCCTCCAACTCCAGGAGAAGATCGCCCTCAGGGCCTACCGTTCCCTGGTGGACAAGGGCAAGCAGGCGTACACCAATCGCGACTACGTCGGCGCCAGGGGTTTCTTCGACCAGGCGCGGCAGCAGCGGGAGACCCCCGAGGTCCTCGAACTCCTCAAGAAGGTGGACACCGCCGCCAAACTGACCGAGAAGTACAACGAGGCGGAAGCCGCCCTCGCGGCCGGCAAGTGGAGCGAGGCCGCCAAGGCGTACAGCGACTGCATTTTACTCGCCCCCTCCGAGTTCTACCGCACAAAGATGAACAAGGCCAAGGCCGAGGCCCTGGCCACCGAAGCCAAGACCTTCGTTGACAATAATCTCACCGAGGACGCCAAGAAAAGGTACACGCAGGTCCTCGCCTTAAACCCCCAGCACGCCGAGGCGCTGAAGTATTTGAAAGACCTCGGGCAGGCCGAGAACCTGGCGGGATTCATCAAGGCCGGCGACGACGCCAAGGCCGCCGAGCAGTGGGACCCTGCCATCAACAGTTACAACCAGGCCCTGGCGCTGGTGGCCGCGGCGGACGAGGCGGCCCGTAAGGCCCTCACCGACAAGGTCACCGAGTGCAAGTTGCGGTCGGCCCTCGGCAAGGCCCGCGAGGCCCTTGGCCAGAACGACTTTGCGAAGGCCCGGCAGTACCTTGACGAGGCCAAGGCCGTCAGCGACACGCAAGAGGTCAAGGACCTTGGGGCCCAGGTCGACAGCCGCGAACAGTACCTGCAACACCTGAACACCGGCAAGGAACTCCTCTCGCAGGCAAATTATGTGAAGGCCCTGGCCGAGTTCCAGGCGGCCCAGAAGATTGAGAACACGCCCGAGGTCCAGGAACTCATCCGCGAATGCCAGTACCGACGCAACCTGGCGAGCGGCAAACTCCTACTGGACACCAGGAAGTACGCGGAAGCCCGGGCCATCTTCCTCATCGCCCAGCGGTTCAGGGACACGGCAGAGGTCGCGGCGAATATCAAAGTGGCCGAGGACCTCCAGAAAAAGGCTCAGAAAGCGGAGTCAGGTGGGCCATGACACACAAGCGCCGTAAAGTGATGCGGCCCGCGCGGCGAGCGGCAGGCGCCGTCGCGAGGTTCCACACGCATCAGGGCGGCCAGGCGATTTACCTGGTCGTCATGTACATGTTCCTCCTGCTGGGGCTTCTCCTGCTCGTCATCAACAGCGGCGAGAAGGTCAACCACAAGGTCGAAATGCAGGGCGCCGCCGACTCGGCCGCGGCCACGGGCGCCGCATGGTACGCACGGGGCCTGAACGTCATCTCCATGTGCAACGTCGCCGAGACGCAACTGCTCTCGCTCGTGATCATCCTCGACACGCTGGAAACGACCGTGCCCGTTGCCAAGGAGGTCATTGACAAACTGGTCCAGCAGGGCAACACGGTTGTCACCGATCCCGGCCTGGACGACTCCCGCTGGTGGCTGAGAAGGCCTGGGGGCGCCATGGGCCTGATTACGGGCGACGATAAGGCCGAGCAGGCGACGATCAACAAGTTCAACGACCTGGTGAACAACTGCAAGGCGAGGGACCTCTTCCGGAAATACCTGACGTTTGATACGGGCGTCCTCTGGCAGTGCATGTACCTGCTGGACGGCTTCTCGCATGCCATGGCCGACGTGGCGCCGAGCGCGGCCATCCGCGAGGCCGTCGATATCGCCAAGAAGAACCACGCCGAGTTCGGCTTCATCACGCCTTTCTGGCCCGCGCTGCCCATTGAACCCGACACGCGATTTGATGACTTCAAGGAACCGATGTCCAATGCCACCTTGCCGTCGCGGCTGGGCGTGCCCTGGGGCAACCAGCCCATCAGCGGGTTTCGCCGGATGGGGTATATCAGTTACAGGGGGCGGACTGTGGGGCCTTGGGCCTATTGGCGCGAGCCGATCGCCGATCCCAGAATCGCGGGGCTTTTCGGACAAAGCCGCCTGTCGGTGCTTTTCGACCTCGTTTCCCGGAAGAAACTGGACATGATGTTCGGCAGCACGGACGACCGGGTGTCGCTGCGCAATTGGGAAATGGACTATGAGAAGTTCAAGGGCCTCCCCCCCCAAGATGTCGTGCGCACCTGGTGGGAGCACGTGAGTTTCGATTGCCGGTATCCGCAGCCGGCCACGGACGGGCCGGTCCCCTGGGGGCCGGAAGACCCCGGGCTGGCCGGCCGCAAGCCCTTTCCGGTCGCGGGCGATTGGGACCAGGTGCTGAAGAATCCCATGGACCCGATGCCTTCGCTCCGCGGGTATCCCGGCAAGAGGGAACCCAACCTGGGTGGGTTCACGCGGGCGACCAAGGCTACCGAAGGCGCGGATTCCCGCCAGGCCGTCTGGTACCGCGTGATCAGCGCTCGCCGGGTGCAATACCCGGAGGTACGCATTTTTGCGCCTCACCCGCCGCTCCACGAGGACGGGGCGCCGTGGCCGTACACCGAGGCCGAGAAAAAAACGTATTGGCATGTTGAAATGTGGCGGTTCGACGGAGCGGAGTTGGAGTCGGACTTAACGCTTCACCGCGACTATATGCCCCAGCCAGGGCAGGAACCGATCAAACCCATCCTCTTCAGCCAGGAGGGCGACAACGTCGTCGACAACATCGAGAACCGCTTCACCTTCAACGGCTACGCTTACCGCAGCGGCAAGGCGACCAACTGGACGCAGCGTTTCATCAATCCCAACCCCGTCGTGGGCCTGGACGGTTTTCCGGTCTTGGTCTGCTACGCCCAGGCCCGCGTCTACAACCCGGTCAGTTGGGACCCCTTCTCGCAGTTTTGGAAGGTGAAACTCATGCGGGCCGAGGCATCCTACACCGAGAGCAATCGTTGGAGCCAGATGCTTCAGGAGCTTAACAAGGGGATCCCGTCGCAGGCCGCGCAGGCGGCGCCCGGCCTGACCTTCGAGAGCGTCAAGCCGGCGGTCGACATGGTCAGCGCCTACACGTGGGACTTCGTCAAGGAGGTCACGCATTGAAAGCGACCGCCCTAATACGACAGCGCAATTTCGCTATTTGCGCTGGCGTACCAATTCGTGTCGCCCGCCGCCGCGTGCGCGGCAATGCGCTCCTGGAGTTCCTCCTGACGATCCCGATCATCGTCTTCGTGGCCGGCCTGACGATCTACATGTCCATCGCGATGCTTACGAAGCAGCAGGCCATCAAGGAGGCCCGCGCCACGCTGTGGCACGACGCCCAGGGGGGGTGGTCCCCCATGAAACTGGAGGGGCGGGACCCGACGTATCCGGATCCGGGCGTCGGAGGCAAGCATATGCCTCGCGGCTACGGCGAGGACCTCGATCGGCTGAGGCCCGACCTTCAGAGGAAGGGCGTCCCTCACGTTAACGGCCCGGAAGCCTCCAATTATTGGTTGCGCATCTGGGACAATCTGCCCGCGCGGCATGAGACGGAGTCGACCAAGACGTTCCAGACGGCGCCCATGTGGAATTTCCTCGCGACGTCGGCCGATGCCAGTCACAGGCGCGATTCCAGCCCGTGGTACTTCGACCACCTCGACGCGTGGAGAATCGCTCGCGCCGGGCCCCTGGCCGAGCTCTTCGGAATATTCCGCTTGGAGTTCGAGAACTCCAGCGGCCTGAATCAGTTCGAGTCGACCAGGAAAGAGTTCTTCAGGCGGCTTTTTCACGCGGGCGACATCGTGAACCAGAATCAGGGCGGTTGACGGCGCAGGCCGATAAACAGGTGGAATCCATGACGCACGAAGCCCCGAAGGTTCGGCCGCCGGCAGCGGAAGCCGCGCCGCGCAAGGCCCGATCCTATGTTGGGCGGATCGTGGCGGTTGCGATTATCTTGGCCGTGATGATCGGCCTGGCACATTTCCTTCGCAAGCCGTTCGTGCCGGGTGAAGGCCCCCGCGCCGGGTCAGCCGTGAAGGCGGAAGGCCAGGCGTTGGCCCCGGCTGTGGCGAACGAGGGCGGACCCGGCCCAGGGGAGCGGAAGATGCAGGGCCTCCGCAGTGTCTTGGCCGGCGTGATCGCGGGAGCCTTTGAGCAGGAGGAGTCCGGTAACGACACCGCCGGGAAGGACGCGGCCGACATGCGGCAGTCCGTGGCGGAACTCTTCGGCGTGTCCTCCGACCAGATGAAGAACCAGGCTCCGGAGGATGTGACGCCCAGGAACGCCCATGTCCTCCTGGTATTCAACGACCCGGCCGGCGCGGGCCAGCGGATCATCCTGATGCGGATGCCCGGCGACATTGACGAGGCCCTTTCGGCGATCCATAACCACTACAAGGCCGCCGGATACCAGGTGGCGGAGCCGGTGAAGCCGTCAGCCCAGACAGATCGGGGCTGGCTCGTGCGCTTTACAAAGGGCGGTCGCGAGCGGCTGGTCTATGCCCGCCCCCGCGACGCCGGCAAGGAAACGCTGGTAGCCGTGTACGACGAACCCCGCTAAAATAGCAGGGGCGTGCAGCCGCGCTAAAGGCGTCCCGGCGGCTGAAGTCCGGGGCTGGTCGACGGGCCCGATAAAGGAGTTTTCATGGCAAAGCCGAGTCCGATGCAGTGGATACCGAGCGGCGGCGTTTTGGCCGCCGCAATCGGGGCCGGCCTTCTGGCCGCCGTCCTGGTCCACCTCTATGCCAGCAACATTCAGAGCCAGTATGGATTGGGGTCGCAGTACTATTACAGGTTCAAGTCGGACCTGAACGCCGGGACCCAGATTCAGGAGGCGAGCCTGGAGCGGATCCAGATTCCCGAGCCCCTTGTGGAGGGGTTCAAGGGCGTGGCCGTGACGGCCGATGACCGCGGCCGCAGCACCGTCGTTGGCCGCAAGGTCCCCCGACCGATGAAGAAGGGATCGTTCCTGTGGTGGTCCGATTACCTCGACACCGGTGTTGCGAAGCCCATCAAAATCCCGCCGCGCTACGAGATGATCACGATCCGGATCGACCCCAACGCTTCGCTCGGCCCGCAACTTCAGCCGGGCTCGTACGTGAACATCCGCGGGATGTTTAACATCAGTTCCGACTCGCGGAACCCGCAGTACAAGGTGGAGGACGTGCTGAAGAACATCCAGGTGGTCGCCCTGAACGGCTCGACGGCGCCGCCTGAAAAAGGGCGAGCGTATGAGAACATCCAGATCGTCATTCCTTCGGCGCAGGCCAAGTTGATGGCCGAGGTCAAGAGCGCCGTGCAATCGGGCACTTTTACGCTCGGCTTGGTGGAAGAGGGATCGACCGCCGAACCCAAGATCGACGATGCCGTGATTAAGATCATCAACCGGCCGCGTACGGGTGCGCCAGCCGCCCCGGGTGTCGCCCCGTCGGCGCCTGCGCCAGCCCCGCCGGTTGCCGAACCGTCGTCGCCGCCCGTCCCGGAAATACCGTAAAGGAACGCTTGCCCCATGCGGGTCATTGCCTACAGTCAACTGAGCGACGTGCGGCAGGAAATCGAGATGAAGACCGACCTGCTGCGCGTCGGCCGCGACCCCGCCAACGACCTGGAACTTCCGAGTCCGTTCGTCTCGCGGGAGCACGCGCGCGTCATCCGCAAAGACGGCGAGTATTTCGTCGAGAACGTGGGCCTGAACGGCACGCTGGTCGACGGCCAACTGGTCGGCGTTGGCGAGCAGGTGAAGATCGTGCCCGGCCAGGAAATACACCTCGGCGAATGGGCGCTGTACCTGGCGGGCGAAGAGGCCGCCAAGCCGTCCGACAAACTTCTGCACATCCGCCGCGAGCGGACGCCCCTGGCGAAGGCGATGGAGGTCGAAAAAAAGGTCCACTCCGAACTCCTTCGCCGCCTGAACCTCCGGACAATCGAGGTCGAGGCCCAGAACGACCCGCGCTATGTCGCCCACATCAAGGCACACCTGGGCGCCGTCCTGGACGGCTTCATCAGCGAGATCGACGACGAGACCGGCTGGTGCCTCGTCGAGCAGCAACTGAAGCGCGACGTGCTCACCGAAGTCTCGCGCCGCTCGGGCTCGAAGATGCGGCCGCCCGTCCTGAAACAGGGCGACGCCGTCCTCGACCCGCAGTACGAGGCCGGCCTCCTGCGGGTGCGGGACCTCCTGATCGGCGACCTGGGCCTGAAGTTCGGCGCCGAGCGCGTCAAGGAAGACATCCAGAAGGTCGAGGAGGAATTCCGCGGGGCCTTCGACCGCGAGGCCCCCATGGTGACCGAGTCCCTCTGGGTCTACACGGTCCGCCGCTACCTCATGAAGGACATCCTCGACATCGTCGTCGGCCTCGGGCCCATCCAGGACCTCCTGGACATGCCGAATGTCACGGAAGTCATGGTCGTGGGCCCGTCGAAAATCTACATCGAAGAGGGCGGCGTGATCCGCAACACCGGCCGCTCGTTCTTCTCCGACGAAGTCGTCCTGACCGTCATCGAACGCATCGTGACGCCCATCGGCCGGCGCATCGACCGGTCCTCGCCGATCGTCGATGCCCGCCTGCCCGACGGCAGCCGCGTCAACGCCACCATCGAGCCGCTGAGCCTCGTCGGGCCGGTCCTGACGATCCGCAAGTTCTCCGAGACCCCCTTTACGATCGACGACCTCATCGGCTTCCGCACGATCACGGCCTTCGCGGCCAACTTCCTGAGGGCCTGCGTCCTGGGACGCATGAACGTACTGGTGGCCGGCGGCACGGGGTCCGGCAAAACCACCCTGCTGAACGTCCTCTCGGCCTACATTCCGCCGCACGAACGCATTATCACCATCGAGGACTCCGCCGAACTCCAGATGTACCAGGAGCACGTCGTCCGCATGGAGACCCGCCAGGCCAACGTCGAGGGCAAGGGCAAGTACGCCATCCGCGACCTCGTGCAGAACTCACTGCGTATGCGCCCGGACCGCATCATCGTCGGCGAGGTCCGCGGCGCCGAGGCCCTGGACATGCTCCAGGCCATGAACACCGGCCACGACGGCTCCCTGACGACCATCCACGCCAACAGCCCCGAGGACGCCATGAAACGCCTCGAGGGCCTC
>JAPLMO010000208.1 GCA_026386995.1 Planctomycetota bacterium
GCCGCGCGCAACGGCTTCGAGCGGCGCGCGGCCGGTGTAACTCGAGCGCGGGTCGTAACCGAGAAGGCTCAGGATGGCGACGTCGCTGCCGGGCGACATCTTCTCGGGTACGGTCTGGACGGTGCCCAGCCGGCCTTCGGCGGCCAGGCGATTGAAGTTCGGCAGCCGCGCCACTTCCAGCGGGGTGCGGCCATTCAATGCCTTCGACGGCCGGTCGGCGGCGCCATCGGGAATCACGATCACGTATTTCATGCGCCTGCTCCCTGGTTGGGCGCCAATATGCGGATGCGGACCTTGCGGCCGGTGACGACGGGCAGCCGGCCGATATCTTCGAGGGCGGCGGTCACGTTGCCTTCGCGAGCGTCGTGCGTGGTGATGACCACGGGCACGCCTTGCGGCTGCGGCGACTCGTGCTGAAGCACCGAGGCGACGCTGATGTCGTGATGCCCGAGGACGCCCGCGATCGCACCGAGGACGCCCGGCTTGTCGAGGACGTCGAACCGCAGGTAGTAGCGCGAGCGGATATCGGCCATCGGCTGGACGGGCACGGTCTCGCGGCGTCCGGCGAGCCACGCCATGCGGCTGAACGTGAGCGTCGCCCGGCCGATGGCGGCGTCGATGATGTCGGCCACGATGCTCGAGGCCGTCGGCATCATCCCCGCGCCGGGGCCGACGTAGAAGGTGTCGCCCACGGCGTGGCCGGTGACGAGGACGGCGTTGTTGACGCCCGAGACTGTGGCCACGGGGCTGGAGGCCGGGACGAACGTCGGGTGTACGTGCAGGCTCATCGCGCCGTCAACGATCCGGGCCACGGCCAGCAGTTTCAGCGTGTAGCCGAGTTGTTTGCCGTAGGTGATATCGGCCGGGTCGATGCCGGCGATGCCCTCCAGGTAGATGTCGTCGACGTTGACGTTTGCCCCGAACGCCAGGCCCGCCAGGATGGCGAGTTTGTGGCGTGTGTCTTCGCCGCTGACGTCCAGCGTGGGGTCGGCTTCGGCGTAGCCCTTGGTCTGGGCCTCGGATAGGGCCTTGGCGTAGGCGGCGCCGGTGGAGGACATCTGCGTAAGAATGTAGTTGCAGGTGCCGTTCAGGATGCCCGTCAGGGCGGTGATGCGGTTGGCCACGAGGCCGTCGCGGATGGCCCGGATGATCGGGATTCCGGCGGCCACGGAGGCCTCGAAACTGATGGACCGCCCCGCCTTGCGTGCGGCCTCAAAGAGTTCCGGCCCGCGTTTGGCCAGCGCGGCCTTGTTGGCGGTGACGACGTCCTTGCCGGCGGCCAGCAGACGCTTCATCAGGTCCACGGCAAACGTCGTGCCGCCCACGGTCTCGACGGCCACGGAGACGGCCGGGTCGTTGATGATGCGGTCGACCTGGTCCGTCAGGAGTTCTTTCGGCACGGCAACCGGCCGCGGCCGCGCGAAGTCGATGTCGCACACGTGCCGCAGTACGAGGCGGCAGCCCGTGGCCTTGGCCAGGCGCGGCCCGTCCTCCAAGAGCAGCCGCACCACGCCGCAACCGACCGTTCCGAACCCGATGACCGCTACACCCGTTTCGCTCATGGCATCCCCTGGGAAATCCTCGTGGACCTCAAGTCTGAGGAAAGATACGCCGCAGAGGGGCCTCCTTCAAGGAAAAAGGGGGTGGTGCCGCAATGCGTCACTTACGAGGGGGTCTGGAGCCCTATCCGTAAGGCTCCTGACCCCCTCGTAACTGACGCAGTATGGGCGTGTCGTCAGTGCGGTTGCCGTGCCGAACTCTTCGGCCCCAACGGGGCCGCGGAGTGTAGCCGCGGGTGGAGCGACGCCGTTTACGGCGTCGCGCAACCCGTGGAACGTTCGTGTCTCAACATCCTCCGCCCCGCAGGGGCGGCGGAATTGCCGTGACGCGCGCCGGCTCAGTCGAACACATACCGCTCGTCGCTCCCAAAATCTCCTTCGCCCCTCCGGGGCGAAAAAAATAAAGGAACTGAAATCTCTCCCCTCATCCGCTTTCCACGGGTTCCGCGGCGGGCCGCAACGCGGCCGCACCGCTCCACCCGTGGCTACATTCCACAGCCCCGTTGGGGCTGAAAACGGCATGCGTCGGCTGTTGCGTGACAGTGCTTCCGCGATACGGGGAGCCGCCGGTGGCTGAGGGCTTACGCCTGCTATCCGGCTGCCGGAGATAATATGAGTAGCGTTCCCTCCGGAGTTCGCCTCTTTTGTCAGACGATTGTTACCGGAAACATGCGCTCTTCGAAGTGGTCTCCGAGAAGTCGCATTATCTTGAAGTGTGAGGAGTCAACCTTGAAAGCGATGAGGATTTCCTCGCCAGGAAGCGCCTTGCTGATTGCCCACTTGACCGTTACGGATTGAATGTCTGCGTTAGCCGGAACGCCTTCGAGAACTGCCAGATGATTCCGCCGGGAGAAGCAGGCAATGGGCAGGAATCTGTCAAAGCCATCTTTGGCAATCACCTTTTGGGTTACCTTGGCAAAATCGTCAACGGTCATTGTTGGCTTCGCCTAAGGATATCGAGGAACACAATACCGATCTTATTTGCGGGCAGTCCGCAAAGACAAGACGAGTATCATGCCCAGTGGATCCCCCCCTCGCATATTACCCGGAAGCATACCCCACGCCTTTGCTTCTTGCCAATACATTTCGTTGCCAGGTTGTGTCTGCCGGCCGAGACGTAAAGGCATCCCCCGGCATGCCGGGGGTTTGTTATAAACGGCGAGCGCGAGGCGGCAGTGTTGTCAGCCCGCCTCGGCGGGCTTCCCACGCCGCAGGCGGGCTTAGCCTCGGCGTTTACGCCGAGGGCGGCGGCGGGCGAAAGACTACCCTGCCTCAATCATCTTCTCCCAGCCCGCTTGAGCGGGCTTCCCTTATTCGGCGGTGTCGACCCGGCTCCAGTCGAGTGTCCGAACGCGGATGCTGGGCGCGGCCGAAGGTTCAGTCGCCCTCCAAGGAGGGCTCGAAGAAGAACAGAGAACACGGGGGTGCTCGCGCCCCCACCTCGGCGTAAACGCCGAGGCTAAGCCCCGCTTCGCGGGGGGAAGGCCCGTAAACGGGCCTCAACGGCGGCTCCGCTGAGCCCCGCGCCATCTACTCACGCCCCCGCAAAATGTGGGTAACGACAATGGCGTTGCCCGTGGGCTGTTACGTCCCAGCCCTTCGGGCTGAACCGTGCCGGAAATCGTTGGCACACCCCCGCCGGCGGGGGCCGAAGTATTTGCCGAAGTATTTGCTTGCCGGGAAAAAGGCAATTTTGTATAGGGGCCGCTCGTTTCACTTCCCGAGAGCGGTGGCTGCGGGGGAATCCGAAGGGTTTCACGCATGCCGCAATCGTCCATGGGAAACGGAGGCCGGCAGTGGTGCCGGCCCAGAGCGAGACGCCGAAGGTCGCGGGGTGCGGCACGAAGGCGGCTCACAAGAAAAGGAGTTACTTAGATGAAACTCGGTTACGCAGTGCTGATGGTGGCGGTGGGAGCCATGCTGATGTTAGCGCCGGCAGCGATGGCCGCCGACAAGGCCGAGAAGGGCCATGACAAGAACGCGGCCTACGGCAAAGTGAAGGCGGTCGGTGCCGAGTCGATCACGATTGCCACGAAGGCCGGCAAGGATGCGGCGGCTGAAGAGAAGACCATCGCCACCAACAAGGACACGAAGGTCGTCACCGGCTCCAGGGGCGAGGAGAAGGAAGGCACGATGGCCGACGTTAAGGAAGGCGCCAGCGTTCGCGTGACGCTCACCGAGGACGGCAAGACGGCGGTCAAGATTGCGGTCATGCCGCCCCGCGGCGACCGCAAGGGCGGCCACGAAAAGGCCCCCGACAAGGCCCCTAAGTAAGCCCATTAGCCTCATCGCACGTGGTTAGCGTAGGTGGGTGGCATGGTCACGCTTTTGCGTGACCATGTCGCAGTGACTGGCCAGGCACTGTTCGGTGCACATGGTCACGCAAAAGCGTGACCATGCCACCCGGCGCTCTGTGCTAAACAGATACGCCTCATCGCCGTTACAGTCTGGTAAGCGATTCGGGGGACAGTGTGCCCGGCGGTTGCCCCGTCGCGAGACGGCCCGTGACCCCAGGAGCATGCTGTCTCCCGATGTGTTTTGTTTGAGGGGAACCCCTTCATTTTCGGCAGGCCGCTCAGCGCGTCGTCGGCAGGACGGTCACTTCAATCGTTCTCTTATCACTACAACACTACTTTGCGCGGCGGGTCAGGAGACCCGCCGCGCAAAGTAGTGTTGTAGTGCTAATTCGCCATCGCCGCCAGCGGTTCGTCGGCCGAGCGGGCGACCAGGAAGGCCGGGATCGCGGCTTCCACCACGTCGGGGTCGAACAGCGATCCGCTCCCCTTGACGAGGATGTCGATGGCCAGAGTCAATTCGCGGGCGTCGCGGTACGGCCTGCGGCTGGTGAGGGCGTCGAACGTGTCGCAGACCGCCAGGATGCGCGCCTCGATGGGAATCGCGCGGCCGGCCAGGCCGTGCGGGTAGCCGGAACCGTCGAATGCCTCGCCGTGCGAGGCTGCCACCTTGGCGACCTCTTCCAGGCCGCGGATGGCGCCGATGAACCGCTCGGTGGCCGAGGCGTGGCGGCGGACCTCGGCCAGTTCATCCGGCGTGAGAGGCCCGGCCTTGTCGAGGATCGCCTTCGGCACAGTGACCATGCCCGTGTCATGCACGAGACCGGCCCATTTTACCGTCGTGGCCACGTCCCTGCCCAGGCGCATCGCCATCGTAACGAGGACGGCCAGGCTGGCCACGCGGCGGCTGTGGCCGATCTTGTCGGCCGGGTGGGCGTCGGTCACGTGGGCGAAGAGTTCCAGAAGGTTCGTCACCTGGCCCTCGGTCGTGACGAGGTCGTCGGCGGCCAGCCGGTGAACGATGCTCGAGACGAGGAACCGGACGTCGTCGGTCGCAAGGAGTTGCGCGTAGAACCCGGGTTCGCCCAGCGTCTCGACCCCCGCGTCGGCCACCGGCGTGCCGACCTGGGTGGTGGTGCGCCGGCGCACGGCGTCCAGGAGCGGGATCAGTTCCGGCGACCCCTGTTCCCTCAGGACCACGTCGCAGATGTTGGCGAAGTGCAGCACCTGGGCGCCCGTGCCGATCTCGTCGCCGGCCTTGCCGCGCGGGTACCCGTGGCCGTCGATGCGTTCGTGGTGGTCCATGATGAGTTCGGCCACGGTCACGAGTTCGGGTACCTGGGCCACGAGTTGGGCGCCGACGAGCGGATGGCTCCTCAGGAGCGGCTGGTTGGCCTGCTGGTCCGGGCTGAACCAGCGGTCCGGGTCGCGCGCCTCGCCCATCAGGCCGATGTCGTGCAGCAGGCCCGCGTAAAAGACGTCCAGGCGGTCCACGCCCCTGAGGTGCGAGGCCGTCCGGGCGGCAATGGCGGCGACGCGGGCGTGATGCGGCACGTCATCGGTGGCGGCGTAATCGAGGAGGCTTGCCAGGGCGGCCAGGATGTCGCCGCGCCACAGAGGGGAGCGAACCGAGACGCTGCCAGGCGGAGTCCGCATGCCGGCGGAAGTAAGCCCACCCGTTGAGAGCATCTCCATGACGTGTTCCTGTCTCTGTCGTGGCGAGCCCTGTAGGGAGGGTCGACCGATTGGCCTGAGCGCAGCACAATCTACATCCTGTATCGGCAACCTGCGCGCGGGGCATAAGGGATTCCGGGGCAGGAAGCCGGGGTGGGGTGGCGGGGGTACTGCGTCAGCGGGCGTGGCACGGCTGGCTTGTCCAGCCGTGGCGAAGATTCGCGACGCTCCCCACGGCTGGACAAGCCAGCCGTGCCACATCAGCCACCGAGACTGACGCACTACTGGCGGGGGCCTTTTGAAATTGACTCGCGCCGCAGCCACCGTTACGATACGCCGCACGACAAAAGCGGGAACGGGGGACAGGAAAAGCGAAACGCGGTTGCGAATGGGCTGTTCCGGTTCCCGGTTCCCAGTTCCCGCTGTTAAGCAGTCGAAAGGAGTCAACCGTGCTCACCTATGACGTGGCGGTGCTCGGCGGAGGGCCGGGCGGCTATGTGGCCGCCATACGGGCCGCTCAGCGCGGCGCGAAGACCTGCTGCATCGAGTCCGGCAAGATAGGCGGCGTGTGCCTGAACGTCGGCTGCATCCCGACCAAGGCCATGCTCCACGCCAGCGAGGTCTTCACCCACATCGGCCGGGCCGAGGAATACGGGTTCGCCGGCGGCAAGAAGCCCACCGTTGACGGCGCCGCCTACATGAAGCGCGTGGCGGGCGTGGTCGATGGAATCTGTAAGAGCGTCGAGAAACTCGTCAAGGCTCGCAAGGTCGACATCATCCGCGGGCGCGGCGTTCTCACCGCCCGCGACATTATCGAAGTCACCGGTCCCGACGGCAAGCAGCAGGTCAAGGCGAAGTCGATCATCCTTGCGACCGGGTCGCGCCCGGCCAAGCCGGGGTTTTTCCCGTTCGATTCCGGCCGCGTGTGGACGACCGACGAGGCGACCACCGCGCAGTCGCTCCCCGAGAGCATCCTGATCGTGGGCGGCGGGGTCATCGGCTGCGAGTTCGCCACGGTCTACTCCGAACTCGGCATTCCGACGACCGTGGTCGAGATGCTCGACCGCCTCGTGGCGAATGTGGACGAAGATGTTGCGAAGGCGATCAACAAGAGTCTACAGAAGAGAGGCGTCAGGGTCCGCACGAAGGCGAAGATCGTCGGCATGAAGGCCGGCAAGAGCGGCATCGTGGCCGAACTCGAAGGCGGCGAGAAGA
>JAPLMO010000297.1 GCA_026386995.1 Planctomycetota bacterium
TCCTGGTCTGGCACCTCGTGCGGCGCGACCCGTGGCAGGTCTCGTGGGGCCTCCTGGGTCTGATGGCGCTGGAGACGGTCCTCCTGGCCGTGCCGCTGCTTGTGATCGAGCGGTGCTTCCACGTCCTCTGGCACATGGCAACGCTGGCGATCCCCGCGGGACAGGCCGCATCGGCCGAGACGTGGCTGGAAGTCGTGATGACCAGCATCGGGGCGGGCATCTACGAGGAACTCCTTTTTCGCCTCCTCCTGGTGGGCGGGGCGCTGTTCGTCCTCAGCCACATCCTGAAGGACGATTCCTTCGGGGCGCGGCTGGCGGTGGTGCTGATTGCGGCGGCCCTCTTTGCCGGGGCGCACGAAACGAACCCGGCGAACTTCGCCTGGACGCGGTTTCTCTTCCGGAGCGCGGCGGGGGTTTACCTGGGATACATCTTCGTTTATCGCGGTTTCGGCATCGTCACGGGCGCCCACATCCTGTTCGACCTGGTGGTTAAAGTAGCCGATGCGATGGCTTAGTTCTTGCAGTCGCCTCGGCGGCGGCGCTATAATCGAGTTCTAAGGTCTGGCATCCTGACTCTTGTATCTGGAAACGCAGCGCCGTTGGCTGAGCACGAAACCTGTAACGCCGGCGCCGGGCCGTGTGTCCGGGAGCCGGCTTCGCATGCGAAGGACATCTGAATGAATCCACCCCCCACGGGCAGCCTCTCCGAAACCGCTGACGCCAAGTGCACGTTGTCCGGCCGGTGCATACCGCCGCTTGCGCGGGGGCTCCCGAAGACGGTCGAATCCATGTGCCCCGAGTGCGCGAGGCTCCTGCCGGCCCGCCTGTACGAACACGCCGGCCAGGTCCGCATGGAGAAGACCTGCCCGGACCACGGCCGCTTCGAGGACGTTTACTGGGGCGACGCCCAACTCTATCTGAAGGCCGAGCAGTTCCACTACGGCGACGGCGAGGGCGTCGAGAACCCGAACACCGCCGCAACCTCGTGTTGCCCCGACCAGTGCGGCCTGTGCGGCGACCATGCCTCCAACACCGCCCTCGGGAACATCGACCTGACGAACCGATGCAACCTGCGGTGCCCGATCTGCTTCGCCAGCGCCGACGCCGCCGGCTACGTCTACGAGCCCACCTACGAGCAGGTCCTGAAGATGCTCGCGACATACCGCGCCATGCGGCCGTCGCCGGCGAAGGCGGTCCAGTTCTCAGGCGGCGAGCCGACGCTTCATCCGCGGTTCCTCGACATCCTGAAGGCCGCGAAGGAGAGCGGTTTCTCGCACCTCCAGATCGCCACGAACGGCCTCCGCCTGGCCCGCGAACCCGACTTCGCCAAGCGGTGCGAGGACGCCGGCCTGCACGACATCTACCTCCAGTTCGACGGCCTCACGGACGACATCTACACCAAGACGCGCGGCCGGCCCCTCCTGGCCGAGAAGATGAAGGCCGTCGAACAGATCATGGCCACCGACATGAAGATCGCCTTGGTGCCGACGATCGTGCGGGGCCTGAACGACCACCAGGTCGGCGACATCGTGAAGTTCGCCCTGGAGCGCATCGAGACGATCGCCGGCATCTCGTTCCAGCCGGTGGCGTTCACGGGGCGCATCTCGACCGAGGAGCGCATGGCCCAGCGCTACACGCTGACGGACCTCGCCCACGACGTGTCGCGCCAGACCGGCATCACGAAGGCGCACGAGGACTGGTACCCCCTGGCGTGCGTGCAACCGTTCACACGCCTGGTGGCGGCCATCCGCGGGCAGGCGAACATCGTCATGTCGTGCCACCCGCACTGCTCGCTCGGAACATACCTGTTCGTGGGGAGCGACGGGAAGGCGGTGCCGGTCCCGCAGTTCTTCAACCTCAAGGGCTTGCTCGACGACATGTGGGCCCTCGCGCAGAAGGCCGAGGTCAGCCGCGTGAAGTTCTTCCAGAAGGCCCAGGCGTTCCTGGCGCTGCGAAAGAACTGGCGCCAGGCGGGGGCCACGGCCGGCATGACGTTCGAGGGATGGCTGCACACCCTCAACGGCATGGTCGATAAGAACGTGGGGCGCGGCAAGGCCGGCAAGAAGACCTTCCGCAGCCTCCTCGTGGCGGGCATGCACTTCATGGACCGCTACAACTACGAGACCGCCCGCACCCGCCGCTGCGTCATCCACTATGCCGACCCCGACGGCCGCCTGTACCCCTTCTGCACCTACAACGCCGGGCCGACGCACCGCTCGCGGGTCGAGCGGAAGTTCGCCATGACACCCGATCAGTACCGCGCCCGCGCGGCAAAGTAGCCGCGCGACAGGTTCGTTTAGCCGGCTCGCTTGCGAGCCGCGCACTCCAATGACGAATGCCGAAACCCGAATGATGAATCAAACGACAATGACGAATGACCAGCCGCCAGCCGGCCAGGCGCCCGGCAGGCGTGTACTTTCGGCATTGCCGTTTCGTCATTTACTCGTCATTCGGATTTCGGTACTCGTCATTCTCGCGGCGCAAGCCGCCGGTTGCGGCAACCTCTTCCATACCACGCCCTCCAAGCCGCAACTCTACCGCGTCGAGGGCCGCGTCATGGACGGCCTGACGCGCCAGGGGCTGGCCAAGGTCCGCGTGCTCCTGAAGGCGGCGATCCCCACTCAGTTCAACGCCCAGGCCCTCTCTGCCGCCGGAAGCCCCGACGCCCAGGGCGCCGGCAAGGTGCAACTCTCCAGTTACGCTGTGACCGAGGAGGACGGGTCTTACACGGTGAGCCTCTCGGAAGGCTTTGAGATCCTGCGCAATGCCACGCAAATCCGCCTGGAGGCGTCGCTGCCCGGCTATGCGGCTGCCGCCATCGACATGCCCCTGGCGACCAAGGATGAGCCGTTCTACAAGGCGCCGGACATCTTCATGGCGAGCGGATCGCCGGCGCCGCCCTCGACCTTGCCGCGCGGCGTGACGGTGCCGGGCATGCCCTCGCAACCCAACCCCGGCCTTGGCCCCCGCTTCCCCCCGCCGCGCTTCGGCCCGCCGCCGAAGAAGCCGTCGCCGAGCGCGATACCCTGGAAGTAGGTGCGCGGGCTCAAGCGTTTCGTTACGGCAGCACCTTCACGGGCAGCGTCACGAACGGCACGCCCAGCCCGTACAGCCGCCGCTGCACGGCCTGCGTAACGTTGTTGTGCAGCAGGCGGGTGACCATCGTATCCTTGGGCATTATCAACTGGCCCAGGAAGAAGACCGCCTGCGGGAAATCCTGGACGATGGCGGGTGCGAGTTTCTCCAGTTCCTCGACAACATCCGTGCCTACTGCGGTGCGGGCATCCGCCGCAAGCCCGTTCTGCCTCATCAGGCTGACGTAGCGGTCGGTCTCGTCCCAGACGTGCCGCTGAAGTTGCTGGACGGCCCCGGCGCCCTTGAAGTTCCCGGCGTCGATGACGCCGACCATCACGAAGATGTGATTCTTGAACTCGCGGCCGAAGTACCGCCTTACGCTCGCCAGCATCTGCAGGCCCAGCCCGTTGTAGCCGTTGACGAGGATGACGGCGGTCTCGGCCTTCGGGTCCGGCTGCGGAGGCTCGCGGCGTTTGGCGTCGGCGCCGCCCTCGGCCAGCGAGATCGGGCCCGCCTCGCCCCAGAGGACCTTCGTCACCGTCAGGACGCTCCACAAGTTGATCTGCCGCTCGGTGATCCGGTACCGGCGGTGGACGAGCGCGGCCACCGTCGCCAGGGCGGCCGTCACGATCACCGTGATCCAGCCGCCCTCGAAGAACTTCGCCACGGTCACCCATACGAGGATGAACACGCACAGCGCCAGGCCGACCCCGACAACGGTCAGATTCTTCCACCACGCCCGGACCGTCTCTCGCATGGACCACCAGTGCCGCACCATCCCCGCCTGAGACAGCACGAACGTGATGAACACGTTGATTGCGTAGAGGACCACCAGCAGCCGCACCTGCCCACCCGCCAGCAGGATCGTGGCCAGCGAAGCGGCACTCATCAGCAGGATCCCGTTCTTGATCACCAGCCGGTCCGAAAGGACTGAAAGCCACGCCGGGAACCAGCGGTCGGCCGCCATGTTCGCCAGGACGCGCGGCCCGCCCAGAAACCCCGTCTGGGCCGCCACGAACAGCAGGATCGCCTCGGAGATCAGCGTCAGGATCACGAAACTCGAGCCCACATAGTCGGGCCACGTGGCCGTGATGCCCTCCAGCAGAACGGCGTTCAGCGTTTTGCCCTCGCGCGGGGCGACGTTGTAGAGAAGGTACGACACCATCAACCCCAGGACCACCAGCGCAAGCGAGATCGCCATGTAACGCATGGTTCGCTGGCCGGTGGCGACCCGAGGCTCGCGCAGGATGGGCATGCCGTTCGACACGGCCTCGATGCCCGTGTACGTGCCGGCGCCCATGCCGTAGGAGTGCATGATGAGCATCAGCATGCCGAACACGCCGAGTTCCGTTGAGGTATTGCCGATGTCCTTCACCGCCTCCTCAGCCACCCCGCCGAACTCTCCCGCATGGGAGACCAACGCCGTCAGGATGGCCACGGCGTGCGTCACGAGAAAGGCCAAGAAGATCGGCACCAGCGGAAGCACTGATTCCTTGACCCCCCGCAGGTTCATCAGCGTCAGGACCGCGACCACCGCCAGCGTCAACGGAATCTTGAGGTACAGGTACCCGGGAGGCAGGAAACTCAACAGGGCATCCACGCCGCTGGCGATCGATAGGGCGATCGTCAGCACGTAGTCGACCATCAGGGCGCAGCCGGCCACCATTCCAAGCGTCGGCGTCAGGAGTTTGCTGGCAACGACGTACCCCCCGCCGCCCATCGGGAAGAGCTCGATGATCTGCGAGTAACTGGCGCTGACCACAAAGATCGTAACGGCCGTGGCCAGGGCGACGAAAATCCCCAGGTACCGGTGCTCGCCCAGCGCCCGGAACGCCTCTTCCGGGCCGTAACACGAGGAGGACAGGCCGTCCGCCCCCAAGCCGATCCACGCGAAGAAGGCGATCAGCGACAGTTTATGAAAAATCGACCGGTCGCGGATGTTCCGCGACCCCCCGAGAACGAACACCTTCATCCGTTCCAGGATCGACTTACGACTTTCGTTGGCCACAGCCGGCCTTTCACGTACCCACGTTCAGGCACTCTTATCGACCACAGGGGGGATTATATCAGAAAAAAAGGAAGGCAGGCCGTTTCCCCGGAAAGGACCGCGGGTTCAATCGCATGGGTGAACGGCGGGAACCCGCCCTTAAGCCTGGCGGGCAGGCTGGGGAACCGGCAACCGGGAACCGGAAGGGACAACGGCATGCCCGCGCGCGCGAACGGAAACACTACCCCCACCTGCGCATGACCCGATCCGCCTGGCGAACCCAACGCCTCCCGAGGACCGGCTGATGCTTATTTCACCGCCATTGGTTGTGTCACCGGAACTCTCCAAGTGCCTGAGCGCTTTGGCGGTGGCATGGAGGGCACTGTGCAGAAAGTTCAGTTCAGAAAGTTACAGAAAGTTCTTGACCCGTAGGCATTTCTGGGTTAGACTTTAAGCAATGTTGGGACGATGCGTTGCCCAGTGGGGGCCCCGCAGACCTCCCCACAAACCTTCCACGCGGCTTGGCCGCAAAGGAATGGCAATGACTACCATCTCTTCGTCTGCGCCTCCCGTCTTTCGAATTCGCGTGAGTCGAGCGTTCAAGGCCCTTGATGATGGCGTTCGCCGAAAGTGGCTCTTGGTTGTGCCGGCGCGCGATCTTCCGCCTAACTTGCCATTGGACGCCAATGCACGCGTCCCAAACGTCCTGAAGAACCCGACTTGCCGGGAAATGCGGGAAACGCTGCTTAAGACTCCGGACCTGTTCCAAGTGTTCAATGGCGGCATGATCTGCACCGCCAACACGGTGGAAGTTAAGCAGGAGGGTAACGACCACGTCGCGTATGTCAGTTTCAACCACGACGAGGAGCAGGGCGTAGTCAACGGTGGGCACACATATGCGTGCCTGATCCACGTGCTCCAGGACAACATGCGTTACGCTGAGGACAAGTCGCTCAAGACGGTCTTGGCCCAAGATGCAAGGAACGGCATAACCGGCTTGGATGACCTAATCGCCGACGACACGAAACTGGCGGAGCGCCTCGCCACTGCCCGCGAGCGGGCCCAAGTCCAGATCGAGATCGTGGCGCCCGTGGCCACAGCGGAACTCCTTGTCGCCATTGCCAGGGCCAGGAATCTCTCCCAGAGCGTGGAAGCTACCGCTCTGGCGAACTTGGCCGGTAAATTCGAAATGATGAAACAAGTGCTTCGCGACGCAGCAGACCCGTTCGGCCCGAGTTTCGTAAACCGAGTCGTCTGGAAGACCAACCAAGAGGTGCCAGATGACGGGCCGCAGATTTCAGTCAAGCTGCTGATTCAGGTACTGGCGCTAATGAACATCCGCGCCTATCCGCCGAACAGTCGCGTGGCGGCAGGAGTGTATCAGCGGTCTGGGGTCGTCGTCCGCGAGTTCGGCGAGGCCGAGGGCGCAACAGAGGAGTTCTACAAAGCTCTCACGACTTGGCTTCCGCAGTTCGTCCGGCTGTATGACCTCATTTATGAGACGCTGCCACAGGTTGATCCGAGCTACCCGTGGGCCGACGGTCGATTCGGAACTGAACGGCTTCCAAAACCGAAGTTAAAGGCGACGCCGTTTCTCGGGCACATCTGTGAATCCAAAGTCGCCAATGCGTTCGTGTGGCCCATCTTCTCAGCGTTCCGGGCCTTACTGGAAGAAACGTCTGCCGGTGCGGTGCGGTTCGTGGAGGATCCATTCGCGCTGTTCGAGGAAAAGAAGAACGAACTTGTCAGCGCGGTCCAGGACTTCCACCGCAACCAGGCTAACGGTATGATCCAGATGGTGGGTAAGGATAAAGAGATATGGGTCCGTCTGGAGTCGAAGATTCTCAACGAATTGGATATCCGTAGGCGGTTGGGCACGCCCCCGCGTCCTTTGCTTCCATGGCCGAGTTGTCCCGTCCCTGATACTGGCGGCAATTCATCTTGTTCGGGGCAAACGACCGGGCAAGGGGTTGGCGCGAGCGAGTTGAGTTTCGCCAACGAACCGGAGTTCAAGTTTGCGCGCAACGCCACGGTCCGATTCCTGTTTGTGCTCGGGTGGGCATACCGCAAGCACTCGGGCCAGTTCGATCTTGTGCGAGATAAAATCCGCGGTGCCCAGCGGATCTATTTCGCACGCAGTGCCGATGAAATCGAACGGTCAGGAATCTCCACGAGCCCCAAGCAGATCCCCGGAACACCTTACTGGGTGTGCACAAACCTCCCTAACGCCATGAAGAATGAGATTCTCGCGGGAGTGCTCCACAAAGTCCTGGGCTATGACCGCGACGCCGTGCGGTGCGCCTTGGGGTGCTGATTTCACTGCTTCGCGCGTTTTGGTCAGGCAGTGGTTGTTTTTGAGAATCCTAACGAGAGGAGACCCCATGCCAAGACTACACCTGTGTAATGCGGACAAGGACCTGGTCGGCGAGTTGTATGCCCAGGTGGCGAGAACGGTGGATGATTTACCCTACACCGACGAGTTCGAGCGCCTGCATGCCGAATTCATGAGTCGGACAGGTCGTCAGATTTCCCACCACGATTTCTGGCGTGCTTTGTCGAGCGCCCGCAAGGCCACCCGCTTGATTCGCAAGGAGCGATAACGCTGGCCTGCCGGTCCTTGGGAGTTCCCGGGCACCGGGAGGCACGGGGACACTACCTGTTTTTTTACTTGGCCAGGTAATGCCGACTCTTTTGCGCTCGCCGGGCCATGGGCCGCCGCAGGGTAGCGGGCTGTCCCGGCGCGGCGGGATTTCGGCCTTCCCCGCCGCCTGCCATAATCCGCGGCCACACCCGCCAGTACCCGCCCCCGCACAAAAGCCTTTGCGGAAACCCGCCCGGCCGCTACAATCGGCTGTTCCCGAACTGAATACGGGACCCGAAAGGCCGTCTAATGCTTGGAAGCCGGAGACAAGGCGACGCGGCGGACGAAGCGGCCGAACGAGAGGCCCGCCGCGACGTTGAACTTGTCGAGCGCCTCAAGAAGGGCGATGCCCGGGCCCTGGATGAACTGTATCGGCGCCATCGCGAGGCCGCGTACGGCATCGCCTATCGTCTGCTCGGCAGCCGCGAAGATGCGCTGGACGTCGTTCAGGAAGCGTTCATCCACGTGATGCGCGGCATCCAGGCGTTTCGCGGCCAGTCGTCGTTTCGGACGTGGTTGTACAGGATCGTGACGCACGCGGCCCTGGATTATCGACGGTGGCGGGCGCTCAGGGTCGCCGAGAGCCTTGACAGCGACACCTCGACGGAACCCGTGATTGAGGCCGAAGGCCGTTCGCCGCAGGAGGCGGCCGCAGATCGTGACTTGGGCGCCGCCATCGACAAGGCATTGTCGAACATCTCGGAAAAGAATCGCGCTGCGTTGATCCTCTACGCCATTGAAGGAATGTCGTACAAGGACGTGGCCGGCGTGCTCGGCATCTCCATCGGCACGGTGATGAGCCGCATCTTTAACGCACGTCAGCGGCTGCGTGAACTGCTGGCTACGGAAATCGGGTGAGTCATGGCGACATGCGATGAAGTCCGGCCGATGCTCGGAGCGATGGCCGACAAGGAACTCAGCCCGCTGGAGGCGGACGCGGTCGCCATCCACCTGGAACAGTGCGGCCGCTGCCGCCAGATCGTCCGCGAGCAGCAGCGCGTCCAGCACGTGCTGAATTCCTTCCAGCCGCCGCCGGTCCCCGAGACGCAATGGGACCTGATCGGCAAGCGCCTCCGCGCAGAACTCCAGGGCAAGGGCGAGCCGCTGAAACTGAAGACCCGCCCCCGCGTCGAGGCCCTCGATCCCACGCCGGCATCCGCGCCGTCCCTCAGGGCCGACGAAATGGCCGCGCCGTTCCAGAGGGTCCCCGAGCCGCCTCGCCAGGCGCCCCGCACGCCGTCGACGACCGCGCGGCCGGCGGCCGTCACGGTCCTGAAGGTCCGCCCCGAGCGCCATCGCGGCCGGCTCGCCTGGGTCGCCCACGTAGTCGGGGCGGTGGCGGCCACCATTATCATCGTGGTCGGCATGGTTCCCTCCTGGACGCCCTCGCGGCCGGCGCCGACACCGAGCGCCCCGGCGGCGACGGCCGGCGCGGTCGCTTCGGCCGCGCCGATCGCACCGACGGCGCCCATCGCGCTGGCCGGGCCGGGGGATGTCAGCATCATGGCTGTGGAAATGACGGTCCCCGGCTATAATCTCATCGTGGCAGTCGGCGACGCCGACGACGTGGCCGCCGTGCTGGTCGTTCGGAGCGAAGGAAATGGATAAGGGGCAGCGCATGGGTCGAGGCACGTTCGTCCTGGCACTGGTGTGTGCGGCGATGGCCGTCGCTGTCATCGGCCCTGCGCTGGCCGCACCTGCGCCCGCACCGCCGGGGCCGGCCCCCGCCCCGCCGTCGCCCGGTCACGGCCGCGAATCCGCCGAGGTGGTGTTCCTTGGAATCCATGCAACCAAGGAATCCAGCCCGCACGTCGACCCGGCCCTCCAGCCCCTGGCGGACCTGCTGCCGCTGTCGAAGTACAACAGTTTCCGCGTCGTCGTGAGCGACACGCGGTCGCTCCAGGCGGGCAGCGAAACGGTAATCGCCCTGGTCGAAGGCTACGGCCTGACCCTCAGGATCGAGAAGATGACGGTCGACAGCGCCCAGATCGTCCTGAGTTGGACCCGCGTCGAGAAAGACTCTCAAGGTCGCCCCCAGACCCGGCCCCCGCAGCGTGTCCAGATGACCCTCCGCCGCGGCAAGTACTTCCTGACGGGCGGCTGGCAACTTCAGAACGGGGCGCTGTTTGCCCTGGTGGCCGTCAAGTAAGAGTTCAAAGTTCAAGGTTGAAAGTTCAAAGTGCAAGGACAACAACAAAGGCGCCCGCGTGGGCGCCTTTTCGTTTCACTTTGAACTTTAAACCTTGAACTTTGAACTTCTTTATACGCCGTTATCTTTCGTCCGCGCCAGCGAGTCTTCCATCAACTGCGTCAACTGCCGCATGCGGTCCCCCATGTCGGCCCAGAGCAAAAGCATCTCGTTCAGGATCCTGGCCCCGAGAAACATAATCGCCGCAACGGCAATCGCGCCGACGAACGCGCCGATGCCCACTAGCGGCCTACCCGCCAGCGACACCAGAATCAGCGCCACCACCCCCGCCACGAAAACCATGACGGCCAGGCCCGCCCCCGCTCCGAACACCACCGCCGCCAGGAGGCGCAGGCCCTTATAAGGGCTGCGTCGCGCGATCAGCCGGTCGATGGTCGTGGTCGAAGTTCGCGTCGAGGACGTCGAGCCGTTGGAGCGCGGCGTCACGGCGCGAAGGCCGGAATCGGGGGGCGTAAGGGCTTGCTCTGCGGAGGGCGGCGTGGCCACCGCCGTGTCGGGAGACGCCGTCGCTATGGGCGCCTCTGTCTCGCCGGCCCGGGCTTCGGCCTGGCGGCTGAGGGCGGCCAACGCCCCAGCATGGGCAGGGATATCAACCGTGGCGCCGCAATGCGGACACCGGGCCTTGCGGCCCGCCGCCGTGTCCGGCGCCGCAATCGTCCTATTGCAGCCGGGACAGTTCGCGGTGATCGGCATGGGTTGATGCTTTGACCCCCACCATTTATACTATTCTACACCAAAAGTCCGGAAAATGCAAACTATTTCGAGCAAAACATGGGCAAAACGCGCCGCGGGACGGTATGGCGCAAAGGCTACATGGTGATACCAGATGATGGGCCGCGCCCAACGCCGCGCGTCAGGGCTGGGGGCTCATGTGCGCGTCGACAAACGAGACGACCCGGTTGCGGGCCTCGTCGGCGATCTCCGCAAACGACACGCCCACCTCGAACAGTTCCGGGTCAATCTTCGACGGTCGGCACCAGGCGATCCGGCCGCGGCACGTGATCGGTTCCGGGTCGTCCGGCAGCGTGAATAAGAGCGTCGGCTTGGTGCCCTCGCGCATCGGGTCGGCCATCAGGACGCACATTCCCCCGGCCGAGATGTTCAGCGTGGGGCCTATCGCGTCTATCGTGATCCGCGTGGTGATGCGGGGGCAACCCCTCTGTTCCGTCCGCAACATCTGCAGCCTCCTTGTCCACAGCGGCGAAACTGTAGTGGGTCGGCAACAAGTCTTATCGGAAGCGGACGGCGTTTTCTACAGTCAAACCGTACGCCCGAGGCCCCCGGCGACCCCCTCGCCTAACGTGCGGCCATCGGGTACACTGACGCCATGGCGACGCCCCCCAATCTAATCCGCCCCGTCCGCATCGGGGCCGTCTCGATTGAGCGGAATCTCGCGCTGGCCCCCATGCACGAGCACACGCACCTGGCCCTGCGCCTGCTCTGCCGGCGCCAGGGCGCGGCCCTCGCCATGACCGAGATGGTGACGCCCGAGGACCTCCTGGCCCCGCCCTCCGCGGAGGAGTTGCGGCTGCACCTTGAGGCCGCCCGGCCGGGCGCCCGCTGCCGCAAGGCCGAAAACGTCCTGCGGACGACGCCCGAGGACCGCCCCCTGGGCGTCCAACTCCTGCCGCTGGAACCCGGCCCGGCCGCCGAGGTCGTCACCATGCTGGCGGCACGGGGGACGGCCGACCTCGTGGACTTGAACTTCGCGTGCCCGAGCGAGCGCGTCGTCTCCAGCGGCCGCGGTGGCGGAATGCTCCTTAACCCCAAGACGGCCCTGCGCATCGTGGCCGCCGCCGTCGAGGCAAGTACTACAACGCAACTTAAGCCTTCGCGCGGTGGGTCTCCGTACCCACCGCGCGAAGAACACGGCTACGGACCCTACAACGGGGCACGCGCGGCGGGTACGGAGACCCGCCGCGCGGAATTGCGCTGTAGCATTGGACGCATGCCGGTGACGCTCAAGATCCGCCTGGGCTTCTCGCAGACGGCCGCCTCCCGCGAGCAGGCGCTTGGCCTGGCGCGCGAGGCGGCCGCCATCGGCATCGCGGGCCTCACGCTGCACGCCCGCGCGGTCGACCAGGGTTACGGCGGCCGGGCCGACTGGGGGACAATCGCCGAGTGGACCGAGGCCCTCGCCCCCCTGCCCGTCTTCGGCAGCGGCGACTTGCGCTCTCCCGAGGCGGTCCTGGCGATGCTCCGCGAGACCGGCTGCGCGGGGGCCAGCATCGCTCGCGGGGCGCTCGGGGCGCCGTGGATCTTCCGCCAGACGATCGACCTTGCCGCGCGCGGCTCATACGAGCCTGCCACGCTACAAGAGCGGCGGGAGACGCTCCTGGCACACTTCGCCGGTCTGACCGAGCAGTACGGCGAGGGGGCCGCCGTAAAGTTCATGCGGCGGTTCGCCACATATTACGCGAAGGGGTTTGCTGGCGCCGCCGCCGCGCGCGCCGCCTTCCAGTCAGTCCGCACGGCCGAGGCATTCCGCGAGATGGTCGAGAAGTGGTTCGCGGGCGAATGACGTGCCTACATGCCTTGTTTAGCCGTCGCCGCAAACGGCGACGCGAACGTTTACAACGGCACGACATCGACCGTCGCCGTGTGCGGCGACGGCTAAACGTAAGCCACCCTACATCATTTCGTGCGTATGCCCACGCCCTTAAGGTCTATGGGCTTGAAGCCCAGATTCAGCGCCGGAGAGCCGGGCCGCAGCGCGAAGTCGCCTTTCTCGGGGTCCGCGAAAAGCGGATCGGCGATGACCGAGTGCTCGTCCTGCCCGGTCTTCTGCCAGTCCGCGAAAGACTTGCCCGCGAAATCGACCGGCTTGCCGGCGGCGTTCCAGTAGACGTTATAGTCGAACTTGTACTTGTCGTCCCTCCAACTTCCGTGCAGGAGCGGCCCCTCGGTCCAGGACACGATGTTGTGGTCGAACGTGAACGACAGGTGCGGCTCCGGGCGCGTCCGCTGGACCTGGCCGGCCTGGGCGAAGGCGAAGATGTTGTTGCGGACGATGTTTTCCTTGCCGTAATGCTGGTGGAACCCGCCGGTCTTTGTGCGGTAGACGACGTTGTTCTCGATCAGGATGCCGGTGGAGCCTTCATCGGTGTAGATGCCCCATCCGCCGTAGCCGTGCGAGAGGATGTCATGGATGTGGTTGTAGCGGATGACCGTGCCCTGCGCCTGGCCGAGGGTGTAGATGCCGCCCATGTCCGACAGCAGGCCCCGCCCAATGTCATGGATGTGATTATATTCGATGATGTTGGCCTTGCTGACTGTCTCGGCGTAGCCCCACGTCCAGCCGACCGAGATGCCCGTGTAATAGAGGTGGTGGATGTGGTTATGGGCCACGAGGTTTTCGCCCGAGTGGCGGACGAGGATTCCGACGCCCGCGTGCCAGATTTCGCCGCCGTCGTGGATGTGGTTGTCGGTAATCTGGTTGCGCATGGTGCGGCGGGCCTCGGGGCTGCCGGGGCCGGCCCCGTTCACCTTGATGCCCCCCGCGCCGGCGTGGGCGATCTCGTTGCCCACGATGCGCACCTCCTGGCAGCCGTCCTGGAGATCGATGCCGTAGGTGCCGATGTTTTCGATGCGGCAGCCCTCGATGCTCGCATGCCGCAGGCCCGTCGCCAGCACGGCCCCCGGCACTTCCTGGGCGGCCTGGCCGTCGCCGGCCGAGCCGGGCGGCAGTTCCCACGCCGTGTGGCTGATCGCCAAGCCCCGCAGCGTGACGTGTTCGACGAACTTGCCTGCCGCAGGGTCACCATCGAACCGAACGACCTGCGCGAGGCGCGGCGCGATGACCTCGGTCTTGGCCGGGTCCTCGCCGGGCTTGGGCAGGTACGTAAGCACGCCGCTCGGGCGGTCGAGGCGCCACTGGCCGGGCGTGTCGAGTGCATCGGGGGCGTTCAGGACATAGTAGCGGGCGCCGCCCTGGGTGTAATCGTCGGTGAACTTGCGGCGGGCCTTGCGGTCGAAGGTCACGACGTGCTTTTCCTCATCGACGCTCGCGATCACGAGGTGCGTGTCGACCCAGAAGTGGAGGAGCACGACCTCGACGTCCTTGCCGGCCCACGCGGCCTTGATGTCGCCGGGGGCGAACTCGAACCGATCGCCCGGCGTAGTGTACCCGTCCTTTTTCCAGTCCACTCCCGGCTGGCTGACGACCTTGAAGAACCCTTCCTTCGGCAGACGCACAAGGGGCCGCCGCTCGCCGTCCACAAAGAGTTGGCGGAAGGACCATTTGCCGTCCTTCGCGTCGGGGACCGCGGCGGTCCAGCGCCCGGCGGCGTCCCTGGCGAAGCCCGTGATCCGCCGCCCGCCCGAGAGGACCGGCCTTTCGCCGGGATAGGCTTCGATCACAAGCGGCGCGACCTCGGCGCCGGAGTCCTCGGGCGTAAGGACGAGCGGCTCGGCCAGGTAATACGTGCCGCCGCGAAGTTGAATCGTCGCCCCGCCCTTGAGGCTGCCGGCGGCCCGGAGTTTTCGGACTGCATCGCGGGCGGCAGCAGGCGTGGCCAGCGGCCCGTCGGACTTCGCGGCGTCAGGCGCGGCCAGGCGGCCCGACCAGGCATCGTTGCCTTCCGGCGAGACGTACACGACGGTTGAATCGCCGGCCGGTGCGGCGGCATGCGTCATCGCGGCCGCAAGCACAAGGCCGGCAACCGATGCGGCAACGGCGAGGAGTAGCGATTTCACGTGGCGTCCTTTCGCTGATGATTCTCCGTTCACTACAGGCGGAACTTCCCATCCGCCTGCACCACCTTTCCGTCCGCCTCAATGCGCCCGCCCTGCCGCAGGTCGCAGATCATGTCCCAGTGCAGGGAAGACTTGTTGCGGCCGCCGGTCTCCTCGTAACTACGGCCAAGGGCGAGGTGGACCGACCCGCCGATCTTCTCGTCAAAGAGGATGTTCTTGATGAACCGCGCGATGCCGTAATTCGTGCCGATGCCCAGTTCGCCCAGCCGCCGGGCGCCCGGGTCCATGTCGATCATCTCCAGGAGGAACGCCTCGTTCTTGGCGGCGGTCGCCTTCACCACCCTGCCCTTCTCGAACTCCAGCCGCACGTCGGTCACTTCCTTGCCGCGATGGCACACCGGGTAGGTGTAGCGGATACAGCCTTCGGCGCTGGTCTCGACGGGGCCGGTGAAGACCTCGCCATCGGGCATGTTGTGCGTACCGTAGGCCCCGAGGAGTTTTCGCCCCTTGACGCTCATCGAGAGGTCCGTGTCGGGGGCAACGATGCGGATGCGGTCGGCCCCCTTCAGGCGAGCGATGATCTTCTCCTGCATCGCGCGGGCCTTCCCCCACTCGGCCACGGGGTCCTTGCGGTCTGTAAGGGTTGCGGCATAGACGAACTCCTCGAACTCCTCCAGGCCCATGCCGGCATCCTGGGCGTAGGCGGGCGTCGGAAAGAGCGCCAGCACCCACTCGTTCTTGCGCATGACGATTTCGGTGAGCGGCCGGCGGGCGGTTTCCGTGAGGCGCTGCTTGGCCGGGTCGGTTCCCGCGAGGGCCTGCGTGTTCGTGTCGGCCATGATGTTGATGGAGTGGTCGGCCTCGCGCGCAGACGCCAGGGCCGACTTGGGCGTGAACGCGAGTTGCTCACGCCCCGCCTCGGCGTAGAAGACCTCGGCGGCAGCGTTGGGGGCCATGCGGTACATCGGATGGCCGCCCGCGCGCAAGACGCAGCGCCCGACCTCCAGAACGAGCGGCTCCGCCGCCGCCGGCCCGGAGATCATCACCACCTGGCCGCGCTTAACCTTGCGAGAATATCCGACCAGCACCTCCGCCAACCGGCTAACGCGTGCATCGAGCATCGATGATTCTCCTTTGGACCAGGGAAAATTCCGCCTACATCGTAACGGTTGAAACACCGGGTGTGCAACAATCCGCCTTATTTAGCCCCGGGTGAATGTACGTGTTTAGCGCCCGCACCGCGGTGTGGCACGGCTGGCTTGTCCAGCCGTGGCGGAAGGCCCGCGACGTTTCCCACGGCTGGACAAGCCAGCCGTGCCACACCCGTTATTGCGGGGTGCGCCACACGCTAAACACGTACATTCACCCGGGGCTAAATACGGCGGGCACGCGCCGCGCGGCGACGCACTTACAGCCGCGCGCGGCCGCCGGTCAGGAGCATCAGGGCCTCGGCCCGCGTCGCGGCCTTCTCCCGGAATATGCCGCGCACCACGCTCGTGACGGTCACGGTGCCGGGCTTGTGGACGCCGCGGATCGTCATGCAGAGGTGCTCGGCCTCGACGACCACCATTACGCCGCGCGGCCGGAGGGTCTTCATGATGTCGTCGGCAATCGCCGTGGTCAGGCGTTCCTGGACCTGGAGTTTGCGGGCCTCCATTTCGACGATCCGCGCCAATTTCGAGAGCCCCGTCACGCGCTTGGCGTGCGGCAGGTAGGCGACGTGGGCCCGGCCGATGAACGGCACCAGGTGATGCTCGCACATGCTCACCAGCGGGATGTCGCGCACCAGGACGATCTCGTCGTGCTCCTCGACCGGCAGGAAGGTCATAACGTCCTTGGCCTTCTTGTCCATGCCGGCGACGAGTTCCTTCCACATGTGGGCGACGCGCAGGGGCGTGTCCCGCAGGCCGGGTCGGCGGGGGTCCTCGCCGATGCCTTCCAGCAGCAGGCGCGTGGCCCGCGCAACTTTCTTTAGGTCCACCATTGTGATGCCTCCTTCAACGTAGGGTGGGTGCTATGCACCCACGGACGTTGCCGTCCGCGCACGAGAATGGCGGGTGCAAAGCACCCACCCTACATCATTCATAGAAGCCGTACTCGTACGCCGCATCGAAAATCGCGACGATGTTCTCCGGCGGCACGCCCGCCTGGATGTTGTGCACGTTATTGAAGACGTACCCGCCGCCCGGCTTCCATGCTTCGAGGTTGCGGCGGACGTGCTCGCGGACGGCCTCGGGCGCGGCGGTCGGCAGCACGTGCTGGGCATCGATCGCCCCGCCCCAGAACGCCAGGCGATTGCCGAAGCGCTCTTTGAGGTCCTTCGGGTCCATCCGGGCGGCGCTGATCTGGACGGGGTTCAGGATGTCGATGCCGTTGTCCATCAGGTCCGGGATGTACTCGATGCACGACCCGCACGTGTGGTACCAAATCTTCGCCTTCGTGCGGGAGCGGATGTACTGAACGAGTTGCTTCTGACGGGGTTTTACAACGCGGCGGTAGAAGTCGGGCCGGAAGAGCGGCCCCGCCTGCCCGGCCAGGTCGTCGCCGATCATGATGACGTCCACGACGTCGCCGGCCTCGCCCAAGAACGCGCGAAACCAGTCCATCCAGAACGCCAGCGTCCGGTCCAGCATGGCCTCGCAGAACTCCGGCTGCGTCAGCGTGTCGATGAACCACTGCTCCAGGCCGCGCATGTACCAGCATATCTCGTACACGACGCCCGAGATGCCGCTGACCACGGCGTACGGCGTGTCGCGCCGGATCGCCAGGGCCCGGTCGCGCAGGCCCGCAAAGCGGCCGGGGTCGTCGCCTTTCGGAAACGGATAGCGATTCACATCCTCGATGGACGCGCCGGCGAGCGGATGGTGCGTAATGTCCATGTAGAGCGGCGAGTCGTCGGGCATAGACCACGTGACGCCGAACTCATCGGTCAGGTCGTGCCACGTGCGTCCGTCGCGCAGGCGCGTGACGATGCCGCCCTTCCAGTCGGCCGCCGCCCCGGCCGCGATGTACCGCGTATCCACGTGGAACCGCTCGAGCACCTTCTCGCACGGCCGCGCCAGTTGCTGGACGGCGTCCATAATCACGAGGTCGTCCCGGATGCCCAGGTGCGCCGCTACCCGTTCCCGAAAGGCGACGATCCCGGCCGCTTTGCGGGCCTGCGCGACCGGGCCCTGGCGATCCGCCGCGACACGCCGTACGCCGTGGTCAGCGGCATCTCGGGCGTCGTGTACGAGATTTGCTGGTACATGCGCGGCTTGGAGCAGTGGTTTATGGACACGTTGATGCGCCCGGAGTTCTGCGAGGCCCTGCTGAACCGGACGCTGAAGTTCTGGATGGACTGGTTCCGCGCTTTTTTAGACGAGGTGGGCGACGTCGTGGACGTGATCATGATCGGCGACGACCTGGCGGGGCAGGCCGG
>JAPLMO010000441.1 GCA_026386995.1 Planctomycetota bacterium
CGACAGGGCCGACATCACCTTCATCCGATCCCGTTCCTTCGCACTCATTCGTAGTTCCATCCTCTTTCGTTCGGCTGTTCACCCCGAAAGAGGACATTTCTAATTTGCGGAAACCGGACATTATCACTTTGCGGCGACAGCGTAGCTCGTGATGCTTGACTGCCGTTTGTGTCTCGGTTAGTCTCGCGGCATAGCCTGGCACTTGCAGCAGCCTCTCCGGTGGGACCCTGCTGCCGAGCGGTTCGCTGATAATGTGATGGCCAACCGGATGCTCTCCGCGGCCCTGTGGCCGCCGTGGCGGACGACATAGAGATTTGGGATTTCGGATTTGAAAGAAGAAACTGCAACAGCCCACCAGTTGCGTGAGCCGTTGCCCTTCTTCTTCAAGCGGCAGTTCGTTACCCGTGGCGGCTCAGGAAGAGCCGGTATGCCGGCGCGCTTACGCCCCCCAGGCACGGAGCCTATCGGCCATGTGGGGGGCCATGTTGAATTTCAGGGTCCGGCGGCCGACGTGCAACACCCCCTGCGCAGCCGGAGATATCTACCGGAGACTGAAAGCCTCCTTTTGCATAGCCTCGTGCTATGGCAAGGAAGAGGCCGCCGAACCCGACAAGGATACCAAGCATCGGCAATGCCTCCCCCCTATGCCCAGAGGCCGCCCAATAAAAGCCGACAAAGGCGACGATGATTGAAACGTACCCCACGATCCGAAGTAACATCGCGGCGAAGTATGCGCACCGCCGGGTACGCCTGATGACGGGCGCCAGAAGCCCGATCGCCGCCACATTGGCGACAGCGACAAGGAAAAACATAGGCGGCTTATAGGCGTGAGTGTCGAGGATGATAACCAGCCCGAGCCCGACGCCGAGTGCCCCTGTTGCCAGGCCCAAAAACAGCAAGGCCAGAGCCTGTGCCCTGGTCATGGCCACGCGGTCGTCGCCACTGGCCGGCGGCGAGGCGGCATTCAGGTCGGGGGCGACCGGCTTGGAGGGCGGCGGCGCCTCGCGGCTTGCGGTTTCGCGGGCGCCCGTTTCGGCCGGCCGGGCCTGGGCCATGCCCAATATGGCCCTGCGGGCAAGTTCCTCGGCGGAGACGGCGCGTTTTGGCTCGGGCTTCACGGCCTCCTTCTCGGATTCGTCCACGTGTCCAACTCCTTGCCTAATGTCTGATCCAGGTCGCAATTGCCCAGAGTTGTATGCGGCGTATTCTAGTGTGGCCGGGGGGGGTGCTGCAAGCGGAAGACGGTAGCGGCCCGTTGATTGCGGATTGAACGGCAAAAGAAACGGTAACAGAAAAAAGGCAACGGCTCGCGCAACTGGCGGGTCGTTGCCGTTTCTGTATCTGTTAAATCGCAATCTGTAATCGGTCGCCCAGCCGCTGCCGCGGGGGGCTCGCAGGCGGCCTACTTCCGTTTGGCGCGCACTTCTTCCTTGAGCCTCTGGATGTGGCCGCGGCCGAGGGCCTTCACTTCGCAGCCCAATTGGAAGTAGCGGCGGATCTGGTCGTCGGAGAGGATGCCGAAACAGTCGATCACCGCCAGCGGCCCGCCGGCCCACTTCACCACGTCCTCTGGCTTCAGGGCCAGATATGGCGCGTGCCGCACGGCAAGCACGAGCGCCTCGGCGCCCTTGACGGCCTTCGGCAGGTCCTTCTCGACGCGGGTGTGGACGAGGTCCTGCTGATTGCGGAAGAACTGCGACCAGGAGTGGCCCGGGGCCGGGTAGGTGTCCTGCGATTCCAGTTCGTACCAGTGGTCGACGTACGGGTCGTGGATGCGGACCTCGGCGCCCATCTCGGTGAGTTTGCGGACGACGAGTTCCGAGCCCGAGTATCGGGTGTCGCCGACGTCCTCTCGGTAACTTGCGCCGGCCAGGAGGATGCGAGCCCCGGCGATGTATCGGCCCATGTTGCGGAGGGCGTCGCGGACGAGTTCCGCCACGTGCAGGCCCCGCGTGTCGTTCGTGTCGATGGCCGTGGGCGTGATCTTAAAGAGCGAGTCCTGGTCCTCGAATCCGAGGATGTGCTTGTAGGCCCAGTATCCGAGGCCGCCGTCCTTCGGCAGGCAGTAGCCGCCGATGCCCGGGCCGGGGAAGATCATGTTGGAGTGCGTCGGGCGGACCTTGATGGCCTGGATGACCTTGATGAGGTCCACGCCGTTGCGCTCGGAAAACAGGCTCCACTCGTTCAGGAACGCCAGGATGGTCGCGCGGTAGGAGTTCTCGACGATCTTGGTCGTCTCCGACTCGATCGGGCGGTCCATGAGGGTCAGCGGGAACTGCTCGGTGTTGAGGACCTCCTTGAGGAACTTGACGACCCTCTTCTTGGCCTGCTCATTGCAGCCCGAGCAGACCCGCCAGAAATCGCGGATGCTCTTGACGTACTCGCGGCCGGGCATGACCCGCTCGAACGAATGGGCCAGCAACGGCTGGGCCTTGATGCCGCGCGCGGCAAACGCCTTCTTCATTATCGGGTAGGCGACGAACTCGGTGGTGCCGGGGGCGACGGTCGTCTCGATCAGCACGAGGCACTTGGGCTGGACGCGGTCGCCGATGACCTTCATGGTGGCCTCTAGGGCCGCCATGTCGGCCTCGCCGCTGCGCATGTTGCCTAGGTCGTGCTTGGTGTAGTCGCACTGGACGTCGATGACGACGCAGTCGGCGAGTTTCAGGCAGTCGCTGGCGAAGGTGGCGGTGAGGGTCTTTTTGTCGAGGACGCAGCGGGCGATCATCGGATCGACTTCGGGGTCCTCGGCCTTGACGGGCGACTCGCCGCGGTTCAGAAGGGGTATCTTCCAGTAACTGCGAGTGGAGGGCCGCTGGCAGCCGATGACGAACTTCGAGGGCGTCTTCGTTTTCTTGTCGACCGTGTCGGCGACGATGGCGGCCATGACGGCGCCGACGAAGCCGACGCCCATGACGACGACGATCTCCTTGCCTTCCTTGCGGGCGGCCGCGACGAGTTTCTCAAGCCGCTTCATCTCGGCGGCATACTGGTTCTTCTCGGGAAGGGCGAACTGTTCGCCGGCGGGACTGACCGATACGTCTGGCATGGCGACTCCTTGGGTTCGGGGTTCCGGTTCGACTCCTCGGTATTCTATATCGTGAAAACGAAGGGCTGGCCATGAGGCGCATCGGCGCCGGGGGCAGTCAAAAAGGCGCGCGGCCCTTACGCAGGGCCGCGCTGCCGCCGTGGGTGGCGCGGTCGCCCAGTGCGACCGCGCATGTTACGCCGGAACGTCAGACGTCAGGCCATCCGCTGCTGACGGCGCTTACGCCGCGAAGAGATATACATGAACGCGCTGCCGGCCGCCAGCAGGATGATCGTGCCGGGTTCCGGCACGGCCGGGATCGTGCCGCCCGAGGTCCGGATGACGTCGTTGCCGCAACCCCAGGCGACCTGGGCCGTGATGTCGCCCGGCTCGCTCAGCCCCAGGAGGTCGGTGTTGAAGACGTATTCCATGAGGTACGTGTTGTTCTCGGCGCCGCCGTAACTGAAGGTGGCCGAACTGACCTGAGCAAGGCCCAGCAGTTCATTCGGGCTGATGGAGCCGCTGACCGCAAAGGGGCCGACGATCTCCGACACGGTGGCGTTCGGGCCGTAGTCGTTGGCCATAAGCGTCGTCGAATTGTAGTAACTTCCGGGCTGCTGTTGAATGCCGACGGTGTCGCCCGGGTTGGCGAGGCGATACAGCGCGCCCTGCTCCAGGCCCTGGGTGGCGGACTGCGTGACGATGCCGAACCGCTGGCCGTCGATCGTCAGCATCATGTCGCCGAGATAGACGTTGTTGCCCCACGATTGGGTCACCAGGGGGGTGCTGGTCACCACGAGCAGTTGCAACTGGCGGTCGACGACGCGCAGATGCAGTTCCTCCAGGTCGTAGACCTCGCCGCCGGAGTTGTTGCCGGGGCTGGGCTGGCGGCCTATGCCCGGATAACTGATCGGGGCATAGTTGTTCTCAATCGTGGACCACATGTTGCCCTGGTGAAGGTTCGACTGGTTGAGCAAGGTGAACGGCTTGAGGTCCCAGTTGACCACTCTGCCGGAGCCGTCGAGCATAAGGTCGCCGTAGGCTGCGGAGGCCATCGCCATTGCCAGGACTGCTGCCAGGAACAATTTACCGTGCATGCACTTCTCCTTAATGGGTCCGAAGACCTGCGCCGAACCATTTCGGCGCTGCTCCTCTGTAGGTTTGCCGCAAGCCCAATGCTGCGGCACCGTGGCCGGTTCGCGGGGGCGGCCGGCGCATTGGCCTTGCCGCGCCCGACTTCTAACCGGGCCGCTGATTGTCTGGACTGGACCTCTCGATAGGGGGAACCCTGACCGCCGAGTGCTGTGCTTCGTGTGACCGTAGGGAAACCTATGCATAATCCCCCCCTCGTCAAGCGGTCCTGCCCGCGCCGGGGCCGGGAAGGCGGCGGCCGAGCGCCGCCGGGGGGTGGAGATATTTCGGAATCCGCATAATCAGGCCCGAAAACGGGGCATTTTGCGGGTCAGCGGGGGCGGGGCGGGCGGACCCTGCGGCAGCGGAGCGGCCGGCAGGAATTCCCGGATTCTGCGCGCACAGGCAAAAAAACGAGTGGAAAAACGCCCGGCCGGCCGTTCAGTTTCGGGCGCTCATTCGGCCCATGCAGGGTGGCATGCCCACGCCGCCGTTCGCGTGGGCATGCTTACTGGCACGTCGCACACGCATGCCCAGCAAACAGAGTGCTGGGCATGCCGCCCGCCCGGGGCAGGTTTGTCACCGTAACTGACGCCATACACAAAGGGGTATTGCGTCACTTACGGGGCACTTGCGCGGTGGGCAGTCCTGCCCACCGCGCGCACAAGAGCGCGTCCTATGCGCGGCGGGCAGGACTGCCCGCCGCGCGAGTCTCGGCCTGAACTCGCCACCCCCCCCAAGAGTGACGCAGTACGTGGGAACGGCCTTAAGGCTTGATTGCCCCGCCGCCGACGCTAGAATGTTGCGTTCTTCTGCCGCAAGGAGCCTCTATGGCTATTAAAGCCCCAGTGAGCGGTCGCTTCGGACCGTACGGGGGCCGCTATGTCCCTGAGACGCTGATGTCGGCGCTGGAGCAACTGACCGACGCCTACCTGGCGGCCAAGGACGACCCGGACTTCCGCGACGAACTTGACTACCTGCTGAAGCAGTTCGCCGGCCGGCCCACGCGGCTGTACCTCGCCCGGCGCCTGACCGACGCCTGGGGCGGGGCCCGCATCTACCTGAAGCGCGAGGACCTTGCCCACACCGGCTCGCACAAGATCAACAACACCGTCGGGCAGGGGCTGCTGGCGATCCGCATGAACAAGAAGCGCATGATCGCCGAGACCGGCGCTGGCCAGCACGGCGTGGCCACGGCGACGGCGGCGGCCCTGCTGGGCCTTGAGTGCGACATCTTCATGGGCACCGAGGACATCCGCCGCCAACGCCTGAACGTCTTCCGCATGCAGGCCCTCGGGGCACGCGTCGTCGGCGTCACCACCGGCCAGCGGACCCTCAAGGACGCCATTAACGAGGCGATGCGCGACTGGATGGACACCGTCGAGACGACCCACTACTGTTTCGGCACGACCGCCGGGCCGCACCCGTTTCCGACCATCGTCCGCGATTTTCAGTCGGTCATCGGCATCGAGGCCCGCCAGCAGATCCAGAAGCAGGAAGGCTGCCTGCCCGACGCGATCGTGGCGTGCGTGGGCGGCGGGTCCAACTCGGCCGGCATCTTCTCGGCCTTCATCCAGGACGAGAACGTCCAACTGATCGGCGTCGAGGCCGGCGGCAAGGGCCTCGATTCCGGCCAGCACGCCGCAACCCTGACGGCCGGAAAGCCCGGAATCCTCCACGGGTCTTACTCGTACGTGCTCCAGGACGAGGCCGGGCAGACTGCGCAGGTCCATTCCGTCAGCGCCGGCCTGGATTACCCCGGCGTCGGGCCGGAACACGCGTACTGGAAGGATTCCGGCCGCGTCCGCTACACCGTTGCGACCGACGACGAGGCGCTGGATGCGTTCTGCGAACTCTCGCGCCTCGAGGGGATCATCCCGGCGCTGGAATCGTCGCACGCGCTCGTGGAGGCCCGGAAACTCGCGCCCCTGATGAACAACCGCCAGGTGATCATCGTGAACCTTTCCGGGCGCGGCGACAAGGACGCCGAAGAAGTGGCGCTACTGCTGGGTGACAAGTTGGAAAAGACGAGGCAGGCGTGAACCGAATCGACGCGACGTTCAAGGCCCTCAAGAAGCAGCGGCGCAAGGCCTTCATGCCGTTCATCGCCGCCGGCGACCCGTCGCTGGAGGCCACAGGCGCGATCCTCTGGGCGCTCCAGAACGGGGGCGCGGCAGACCTGGCGGAACTGGGCGTTCCGTACTCCGACCCCATCGCCGACGGCCCGGTCATCCAGGCCAGTTACCAGCGTGCCCTTGCGGCCGGCGTCACGCCGCAGAAGATCCTGGACCTGGTCGCGCGGCTGCGCGGCGAGGGCCTTACGCTTCCGGTCTGCCTGATGGTTTCTTACTCGCTCGTGTACCGGCCGGGGATGGAGGACTTCGTCGGGCGCGCGGCCGAGGCGGGCATCGACGGCCTCATCGTTCCTGACCTGCCCGCCGACGAGGCCGGGCCGCTGGCCGAGGCCCTGGCCGCGCGCGAGGTTGCGTACATTCCGCTCATCGCCCCGACCACGACGGCCGCACGCCGCGAGGCCATCGTCAGCCGCGCCACGGGCTTCATCTATTGCATCAGCGTTACGGGCATCACGGGCGAGCGCACCGCGCTGCCCGAGAGCCTGGCGGAGTACGTCAAGGGCATCAAGAAGGTGGCGCGGGTGCCGGTCTGCGTGGGTTTTGGCATCTCGCGGCCCGAGCACGTGGCGGCGGTTACGCAGGTGGCCGACGGGGCGATCGTCGGCAGCGCCATCGTCCACCGCATCGCCGACCACTCCAGCGAGACGCCCGAGCGGATCGCCGCGATGGTGGCCGGCCTGTGCACGGAACTTGCCGCGCCGCTGCGTAAGTAAGGTACGCCGTGGCGCCACCCAGGCGATTTGTGCAACGTTTAGCCGTCGCCGCACACGGCGACGATAATCATCGCGGCCGTATGCGGCCGCGGCTAAACGTGGCGTTACCGGCCTACTTCGCTTCGCCTTTGCCCGCCTCGCCCTTGCGCAACTTCTTAAACTGCTCCAGCCGGGCTTTCAGTTTCGCCTCGTGCCCGTGGTCCGTCGGCTCGTAATACGTCTTGTCGACGCCCAGGTAATCCTGCGGCGCGACGCCGCCCGGGAAATTGTGGGCGTACTTGTACCCCTCGCCGTGGCCCAACTTTTCCGCGCCCTTGTAGTTTGCGTCGCGCAGGTGCTTGGGTACGGGCAGCGTGCGGTTCTCACGCACGTCCTTCATCGCGGCATCGATCGCCAGGTACGCGGCGTTGGACTTCGGGGCGCACGCGATGTACGTCACGGCCTCGGCCAGCGGGATGCGGGCCTCGGGCATCCCGACGAACTCCGTGGCGTGCATCGCCGCCACCGCCAGCATCAGGGCCGCCGGATCGGCGTTGCCCACGTCCTCGGCCGCGCAGATGACCGCGCGGCGGGCGATAAACCGCGGGTCCTCGCCGGCCTCCAACATGCGGGCCATCCAGTAAAGGGCCGCGTCCGGGTCGCTGCCGCGCATCGACTTGATGAAGGCGCTGGCGGCGTCGTAATGCTCGTCGCCCGTGCCGTCGTAGACTATGGCCTTCTGCTGGATGGATTCCTCGGCCACGGCCAGGTTGACGGCGATCTCGCCCGCCTTTTCCGGCGGCGCGAGGGGGTTTCTGATTTGCGACAGGACCGCGATCTCAAGGGCCGCCAGGGCCCGGCGTGCGTCGCCGTCGCTCGTCTTCGCCCAGTGGGCGAGGGCCTCGTTGGTCACCGAGAGGCGATAGCGGCCGAATCCGCGATCCTTATCGGCCATCGCGCTGTGGAGGATCGCAAGGACCTCCTGGTCGGTGAGCGGCTCGAACCTGAAAATCTGGCTCCGCGACACCAGCGGGGCGTTCAGGGCGAAGAACGGGTTCTCGGTGGTCGCCCCGATGAGGATGATGACGCCGTTCTCCACGTCCGGCAGCAGCACGTCCTGCTGGGCGCGGTTGAAGCGGTGGACCTCGTCCAGGAAGAGGACCGTCCGCTGCTTTGAGGTCAGGAGGCGGTTGCGGGCCCGCTCCAGGCATTCCCGGACTTCCTTGACGCCGACCATAGCGGCGTTGAGTTGCTCGAAGGCGGCCGAGAGTCGCCCCGCGATGACCTCCGCCAAACTGGTCTTGCCCGTGCCGGGCGGCCCGTAGAAGATGGCGCTCTGGAGGCGGTCGGCATCGACCATGCGCCTGAGGAGTTTCCCCGGGCCGAAGAAATGCCCCTGCCCGACGAACTCCTCCGGCGTCCTGGGGCGCATGCGCACCGCCAGCGGCGCCTGCTCGCGTATCTGCCGCGCTTCGCTTTCGTTGAAAAGGCCCATGAGGGTGGTATTATAGCACGCAGGCCCAAGGGGTCACGCGCGCTTTGCGCAACGGCGGCGCGAGGTCGCCAAGTCGAAGACTCGCCTGGGCGAGGCGACTGGCCAAACGTACTTACCCGCCGCGCTTGCGCGGCGCGTTGTTCGGAGGCTGAACATGACCAAGGCCCGCAAAGTTTTCACCGTTCCCCCGCTCCCCGTCCGCCCGGCGTTCAAGCGGGAGTTCCTGGACTTCGAGCGCGGCATACGCATGGGCAACCTCGAGCCGCACGAACGCATCACGCAGATCATCAAGGTCCGCCTTATGGAGCGGCATCGGCGGGACTTTATCATCGACAAGTGGGGCCGAGGCGTGTACTGGCAGTGGATTTGCTGGGTCGTCCGGGCCGACCGCGAGGCCAAGCCCATCTCCAGCGGCTACAACTTCTCGTGCGCGAAGTTCTTCATCAGCCTCCAGCGCGATGAGCGGAGCCTACAGGCCGGCATGCAGATTGAGCGGGCGTACCTGCGCCGCGGCCGCGGGCCGGTCGATGAGGTGTACGCCGAGGAGGACTGGGATTTTTATCGGCTCGTGAAGGGCCTCCGCAAAGGCTCGCCGCTGGAGAAGGAACTGCGGCGGGTCGTGGAGGTCGAGGGCTTTACGGCGCACGTCGGCGGCACGTCGAGCGAGGAACACGCCTTTCGCGGCCACAAGTGGGGCGGCGCGGCGGCCATCCGCCGGGCGTGCGAAGCGGTCCCCGACGATGCGTGGGGCTGGTTCCAACTCTATTACGCCATCCCCGAGAAAGAACTGAACGCGATGGACGGCGCGGAGATCGTGGCCGCCATCCTCGCGATCTTCGACGAAGTTACGCCCGCGATGAACCTGGTGATGAGCGGGCCGTTTCTGACCGCTGCCGGGTCCAGGCTGTAGTTCGTGTTAAACGTCCAGACCGCAGCGTGGCACGGCTGGCTTGCCCAGCCGTGGCGGAAGGCCCGCGACGTTTCCCACGGCTGGACAAGCCAGCCGTGCCACACCCGCTATTGCGGCATGCACCACACGCTCAACACGTACGGGCTGTAAGGCGCCCGGCGGGGGCATCACCGAAACAGCGCCGTTCCCACGCGCACGATAGTCGCCCCCTCTTCAATCGCCACCTCATAATCCTGCGTCATGCCCATCGAGAGTTCCGTCAGCGGTTGGGGCAGGGCGGCCTCGCGGTTGATTTGCTCCAGCAACTTCCGCAGGGCCGTGAAGGCCGGGCGCGATGCCTCCGGGTCCTCGGCCAGCGGCGCCATTGTCATGAGGCCGGCGAGTGAGATGCCCGGCGTGGCCGCGATTGCGCGGGCGAGGGCTGGGGCCTCTGAGGGTTCGACGCCGGCCTTCTGTTCCTCGCCGCTGTTGACCTCCAAGAGGCACGTCGCGCGCCGGCCGAGGGCGACCGCCCGTTTGCCGATCTCCGCCGCCAACTCCACTGAGTCTACGCTGTGGATCATCGCGGCCGCGGGGACGACGTACTTGGCGTTCTTTTTCTGGAGCCGGCCGATCATGTGCCAGGCTACCCGCAAGTCCGCCAGGGCGGCCGCGCGGTCCCGCAGTTGCTGGGCCCGGTTCTCGCCGAGGTCTTTCTGGCCGGCCTGGGCCAGGATGCGGATGACGTCTTCGCCGACGGTCATCGTGACGGCCACCAGGCGCACGGTTTCGGCGGGCCTGTCGCTTCGTGCGGCAGCCGCGGCGATGCGGTCGCGGACTTCGCGCAGGTTGGCCAGGATTCGTTCGGGGGCAAGTTCCATGCCCCACAGTGTACCGCCGCGGGCCGGCGCTGCAAGGGAAGCGGGCCGGAAAAGAAGGCCGGGCAACCCCTCACTCCTGCGTACTCCTTTCCCTGCCCGGGTGGCATGGTCACGCTGTTGCGTGACCATGTGCCTCGAACGGCGCCTGGCCCGCCACTGCGGCATGGTCACGCAACAGCGTGACCATGCCACCCTCGTAACTGACGCACTAGTGCAAGAGGGTCCGGCACGAATCTAGTTGACAGGAAGTTCAAAATGGATACTATCAGCCCTTGTCATTGTCAGAGCGGCTCCTAACGGTTTTGTGCTCGACGCAAACGCCGGCCGGCATGGCGGCCCAACATGCGAAGGGGGGGTCACGGATGTCGCGTCTTCTGATCGCCGCGGTCATGGTGTTTGTGGCGGCGTCAGGGGCTTATGCCGAGGCGGCTGGCAGCCCGCCGCCCAAGCCGCCCCCGCTGACGCTGCCGTCGATCGTTCCCCTGACGGGTGAGGCGCCTACGCCGTCGCCGCCCAAGCCGCCTCCGCCCAAGCCGCCCTCGCAGCCGGTCACCCCGTCGCAGCCGGTCAAACCGCCGCCGCTGACCCTGCCGGGCGCCGCGCCTGCGCCTGTCGCGCCGCCCAAGGCGATTTCGATCGAAGGACTGGTGGCGCAATTGAAGGACGCGGACCCTCAGAAACGCCTGGCCGCGGCCGAGGGGCTGGTCGAAAGCAAGACGCGCGACCCGTCGGTGATCGGTCCGCTGGCGGCGGCCCTGAAAGACGCCGACCCGCAGGTCCGCAGCCTGGTGGTCACCGTGCTGGGCAATACGCAGAACCCGGCCGCGGTTGAGCCGCTTATGGCCGCCACCAAGGACGAGCAGGTGTCCGTGCGGGCCGATGCGGTGCGCGGCCTGCTGGCGCTGGGGGGCGAACCGGCCGCGACGGCCTTGGCGGCGGTGATGAAGTCCGGCGACGAGAGTACCCGCGTCGAGGCGATCCACGCGCTGGGGCATCTGAAGGACGCGCGGACCACGGCCGTGATCGTCGAGGCCCTGCGCGATCCCCTGCCGTCGGTGGCCGCCGAGGCGGCAGCCGCACTCGCTGAAAGCGGCGACATGCGCGCCCTGCGGCCGCTTTTTGCCGCCATGAAAACGCCGGACGCCAACGTCCGGCGCGCGGCCGTCCGCGGCGTCCGCTGGCTCGGCGGCGCACAGGAAAGCGAAGAGGACCGGGCCGTTCGCCAGAGAATCGAGAAGCATCGGCTCGGCAAGTTCCAGGTGCGAGACGTGGAACTGTGCGAGGTCCTTCAGTATTTGCGCGGCACGGGCGGCCTGAACCTCCACGTGCGCTGGAAGCCCCTGGCCGCCCGGCAGATAGGGTCGTCGACGCTCGTGACCGCCAGCCTGGCGGTTGCGGAGGCCGACGGCGTCCTGGCGGAGATACTCCTGGCCGTCGAGCCTTCGGGCGAGGTCGGCTGGATGATTCACCGCGGCGTGGTCATCGTCTCGACGCTGGCCGACCTGGAGGCGTGCGCGGCCTCGCGGACGCTGTGCGGCGAAATCCCCTGCGCCGGCGGCCCGAAAGACCTGGAGGTGCGCCGCCAGTTGGGGCTGCGGCTGCCGAAGGCGGACTGCCCCGAGATCGCCCTGGCGGCGCTCTTCCAGTCGCTCCAGGCGGCGCTGAAGGTCGATTTCAGGGTCAACTGGGAGGCCCTGAAGGCATTCGGCATTACGCAAGAGAGCAAGATCAGCATGGTGCTGGCCAACGTGCCGACAGAGCAGGTCCTGAGGCTCGTGCTTCACGATCTGGAGAGCACCGGAAAAGTGGATTTCGCCGTCAAGGACGGGGCCGTGCTGATCACGTCGGCGGCCGAGTTGGCGCCGCTGCGCCGGCCGGCCGCGCCGCCGCTGATTACGCCGCCTGCGCCCGTGCCGGTGCCGTCGCCCCAGCGCTAATGTAGTGCATCACTCAGATTGCACATTATCCAAGACGCCGGGTGCCACGGTCGCCGTGGCGACCGTGCTCTGCGTCGAACGGCGGCACGGTTGCTGAACGGCGCAACCGTGGCACCCGGCGTGCCTTGCCCCTACCCACACATCCCATCCGCCGAATAGGTTTGACCCTGCGCTGGCGCTGGGCGAGAATAGCATCCACGCAAGCGAGTACGGGTACAGAGCAAGACCAGCACGATGAAAGGACGACCCTCATGGCAAGAGCGAAGAAGGCCGCCGGCGCGCGCCCGGCCGATGTTTGCAAGCCCCACGTCGAGGCGATGAAGGCGGACGTCCTCCGCCGGGCCGGCGAAGAGAAGGTGCGGTTCATCCGCCTCTGGTTCACCGACCTCCTGGGGAACCTCAAGAGTTTTGCGATCACCCCCGGCGAACTCGAAGGCGCCCTGGAGGAAGGCATGGGCTTCGACGGCTCGTCGATCCACGGGTTCGCCCGCATCGACGAGAGCGACATGATCGCGAGGCCGGACCCTACGACCTACTGCCTCCTGCCGAGCGAGCCGGGCCAGTCCCGCGTCGCCCGCATGTTCTGCGACGTGCTGGAACCCGGCGGCAAGCCGTACCCCGGCGACCCGCGGTACGTGCTGAAGCGGGCCATCGCCCGCGCGGCCGACTCGGGCTACGTGATGAACGTCGGGC
>JAPLMO010000501.1 GCA_026386995.1 Planctomycetota bacterium
AGCCGCTGCCCGGAAGGCGCCGGCGCGGGCTGAAGCGGTGTGTGGGTCATTTCGCGCCCCCCGCGCCTTGCCGCATGTGCCGCAGACAATGCTCGGTCACGAGGTTCAGCGCGAACGTGAACGCCAGAAGCAGGAGGCCGATGGCGAAGAGCGAGCGGAAATGCGCCGACCCCTGCACCGTCTCGCCCATCTCGCCGGCGATCGTGGCGGTCATCGTGCGGACCGACTGCGTGATGTCCCACCACGGGCTCGGAATCTGGGCCGCGTTGCCCGAGGCCATCCAGACCACCATCGTCTCGCCGATGGCCCGCATCATGCCCAGGATGACGGCCGCGATGATACCGCTGTGGGCCGCGGGGATGACCACGAGGACCATCGTCTCTGCCCGCGTCGCGCCGCAGGCGTAGGAGGCCTCGCGGAGTTCGCGCCCGGCGGCCGTCAGCGCGTCCTCCGAAACGCTCACGATGGTGGGAATCGCCATGATCGCCAGGATGACGACCGTGTTCAGGATGTTCGTCCCGGTGGGAACGTGAAGGTATTCCTGGATCAGCGGCGCCACCACCAGCACCGCGAAGAACCCGTACGCGACCGAGGGAATGGCCGCAAGAATCTCAACGATGGGCTTCACGGCCTGCCTCACGCCGAACGGCAGGATGTCGCTCATGCACACGGCCGCCAGTAGTCCCACGGGCACCGCGACCACCAGGGCGCCGCCCGAAACGTAGAGCGAGCCCAGGAGGATCGCCAGCACGCCGAACTCCGGCGACGTGGCCGCCTCCGGGTACCACTGCGTGCTGCCGAGAAGTTCCCCCAGCCGCACGCCGGCCGCAAGCAGGGCCGCCCAGAGCCATGAGAGGACGGAGGCTACGGAGGTCCAGTCCGCGGCGGGCAGCGTCGCGGGGTCCACAAAGAACGCCACCGCCTCGCGGATGATGAAGACGAAGATCAGCAGCACGGCCACCACGCTGGTCGCCGCAAGGAGGAACAGCACCGCGCGGCCCAGATGCGCCCCCGCGAAGCCGACGGCATCTTCCCGCGCAGTAAGAAGCAGCGGCCGATCAAAACCGGCCGCCGCACCCCTCGACTTCGCATCTAGTAGTGTTTCTGTGCGAACCATGATCTACCTCGTCTGCAAGCCTCTCAATAGCTGGTCAGGGGTACAAAACCTTTGGCCTCGATAATCTCCTGTCCCTTCTCGGTCAGGAAGAACGTGCAGAACGCGTGCAGGGTCGTGCCGAGTTCCGGGTAGCCGTTGGTGAAGAAGAACAGCGGCCGGCTGATCGGGTACACGCCGTTGGCGATGGTCTTGCGGCTGGGCATGACGCCGTCCACCGTGACCGCCTTGACGCTCGCGTCGAGGAACCCCAGCCCGATGTAGCCGATGGCGCCGGCGGTCGACTTGACGCGGGCGTGGGCCTGCGGGTTCGCGTTGACGTACTCGACCTTCTCCGACATCTTGTCCTTGCCCAGCACCTTCTCGGCGAAGACTTCGTAGGTGCCCGAGGAAGTGTCGCGGCTGATGACCACGATGGGCAGGTCCGGGCCGCCCACGTCTTTCCAGTTCGTGATCTTGCCGGTGTAGATGTCCTTGAGCTGGTTACGCATGATGGACTTGACCGGGTTGGACGGATGAACGACGACGCACACGCCGTCCATGGCCACGGTGTGCACGCACGGCATGACGTTCTTTTCGACGGCCTTCTGGTACTCGGCGGGCTTCATGTAGCGGCTCATCGTGGCGATCTGGCACCGGCCGTCGACCAACGCCGCGGCGCCGTCGCCGCTGCCGGTCGCCTTGACCGTGATCTGAAGGCCGGGGTTGGCCTTCATGAAGGCCTCAGCAAACGCCTCGGCGATGGGGCCGACCGTGGTCGAGCCCTCAATCTGAAGGGCCTGCTTCTGGGGCTCGGCCTCCGCGCCGGTGGCCATGCAGGCGGCCATGGCCATGAGTGCTGCTGCCGCTGTTGTCACGAACACCATGGCGCTCCCGGACATCTCTCCCTTATACTGCACGTTCTTGCGCCTCATCTGTGCTGCTCCTTTCCTGGGGCCCAGCCCCACGCCTCGACCATTGTTTGCGTACTCTCATCCTTGCCTGCCTTAATTGTGCCGATGTTGCCTTAAGGCGGGATTGAGGAAGCGCTAAGACTGTGTTAAATGGCTTTTCGGTTGTTTCCCTCGGCGGGCGAATGATGTAGAATGATTACGCAATGTCCAAAAAACACATAGTGCTCGTGGAAGACGAAACCGACATGGCCGACCTGGTGGTCCGGCGCCTCACGCGCGAGGGCTACCAGGTGGATGTGGCCCGCGACGGCCTCAGCGGCCTGGACCTGATTCGTTCGCGGCTGCCCGACCTGGCGCTCGTGGACATTATGTTGCCCAGGATGTCCGGCCTTGACCTGCTGAGCGAACTCCGCAAGGAACCGCGAACGGCCAACATCCCTGTCATCATCATGACGGCCAAGGGCGAGGAGAGCGACATCGTTCTGGGCCTCCACCTGGGCGCTGACGACTACATCGTCAAGCCGCTGAGCCTCTCGGTCCTGGTGGCCCGCGTGGCGGCGGTGCTGCGGCGGGCCCAGGCCAAGGAGCCCGGCAAGGGCGTCTTGAAGGTCGGGGCCATCACGATCGACAACGAGCGCCACGTCGTCGAGGTCGACGACGAGGTCGTCACGCTGACGCTCACGGAGTTCCGGCTGCTGGCCGCCCTGGCCGGAAGCCGGGGCCGGGTTCTCACGCGCAGCCAACTCATCGACCACGCCATGGGCGTCAACACCATCGTGACCGACCGCACCATCGACGTTCACCTCACGTCGCTGAGAAAGAAACTCGGCAAGGCCCGCGAATATCTCCACACGGTACGAGGCATCGGCTATCGCTTGCTATCGGAGGAAGAACAGGACCATGAACGGTAACAGGCTGTTCTTCAAGTTGTTCCTCGGCAACCTCCTGATCGTTGGCATCATCGTGGCCGCCGCAGGCTTTGTTTCGTATCGGTCGCTCGTGGCGACGTTCCTCCACGAGACACAGTCGTATCAGGACCACATGGTCGTGATGGCCCGAGAGTGTATCGAACGCCTGTGGCCGTTGTCCGAGCAGGAAGTGGACCGGCTCTGCAAGCGGTTTCCCGAGGAACTGGCCGCCCAGGTCGAGGCCGGCGACCGTCCGGCCCCCGAGCACGGCCTGCCGATCCGCGTAACGGTGATTGCCGCCGACGGCCGCGTTCTCGGCGACAGCCACAGCGATCCGGCGCGTATGGTTAACCACAAGACCAACGACCGCC
>JAPLMO010000072.1 GCA_026386995.1 Planctomycetota bacterium
TTCTGCGACGCGCACCTCAACGCCGAGTACAAGGACCTCTGCCGGGAGATGGCCGTCGAGGTCTGCCAGGAGGGATCTCCCGTGCTCCACGGCAAACCCGCCGGCTGGGCGGCGGGCCTTGTCTATGCCCTGGGACAGGTCAACTTCCTGACCGATCCCAGCCAAACGCCCCACATGACGGCGGCCGATATCGCGAAGGGCATCGGGGTCTCAACGGCAACGATGCAAGCCAAAGCGAAGGTGATCCGTGAGGGGCTCGACCTGGTTCCCTTCGACCCTGACTGGTGCCTGCCAAGTAATCTTGAGACTAACCCGCTGGTCTGGATGCTGGAGGTGAACGGCTTCGTCATAGACATCCGCAGCGCGCCGCGCGAGGCGCAGGTTATGGCCTACCAGAAGGGGCTGATCCCCTGGATTCCGGCGGACAGGCCGAAGCCTCCTCAGGATCCAACCGATCGCGGCAGGGGTCAAAGATGACGGCCGCATACACACCACGACAAGGCCAGTTCCTCGCGTTCATCTACTACTACACCAGGGTGAACGGCCGGCCGCCCGCTGAGGGGGACATGGAACGTTACTTCAAGACCTCGCCCTCGGCCGTGCATCAGATGATCCTGACGCTGGAGAAACGCGGGTTCATCGAACGTACCCCAGGCCAGGGCAGGTCTATCCGCCTGCTGCTGCCGCGAGAGGCGTTGCCCGACCTTGAGCCAGGCGGTGAGGGCTGAGGGAACCCAGTTGTTTCCGGGTTTTCTTCCGAGCCCCCTTTCCTGGCTTCTCGCCGCGCCGTACACGGCAGCGGGAGTTGTCCTACTTTGGTCCCCCGCTCCGGCTAACATGCAGTCGCAGTGCAAAATAGCCGGAGGCGGCCGTCGCATCGGGGCTTGCCCGCAAGGTCAGACGACTTGCCCTTTGCCTTCGGTTTTCTGGCGCTCATCCCCGTAGCCTCCTCATTTCGACAACTTCGAAGCCCTCTACCACTCGCGCCAGTCCGTCCCCCCGTCAGAAGTCCGCGAACGGAAGAGCCGTCGCATCGGGACCCAGGGGCAGCCGCACGTCGCCAGCGTGGACCACATAGCCCTTGGCCGCGCGCTTGTGGAAGTCCCGGCGAAACGACTCGATGCCGCGCGCCATGCCAAGATTGGGCGTGGCGGAGAGTTTCACCTCAATGGGAATCAGACTCCCCTCCGCCTGGACCACCACGTCCACTTCCGCGCCCGCCGCGGTACGCCAGAAGTAGACCTGGGGTTCCTGGCCGCGATTGTAGAAGCCTTTGACGATCTCCGCCACCACGGCCGTCTCAAGGATCGCCCCGCCCATCAGCCCGGCGGCAGCCTGCTCCGCCGTTCGTAAGCCTGCCAGGTAACAGAGCGTGCCCGTATCCGTGAAGTACAGTTTGGGGGTCTTCACGAGACGCTTGCCCACGTTGGCGAAATACGGCCTCAGCAGGATAATCTGAAACGTGGCCTCCAGCACTGACAGCCAGGCCTTCACCGTGTTGACCGCAATCCCCAGTTCCCGCGACAGGTCAGTCAGGTTGAGAATCTGGGCGTTGCGCGCCGCCAGCGCCCGCAGGAAGTTCTGAAACTGCGTCAGGTCGCCGATCTGCCGCAGGGAACGGACATCGCGCTCCAGATAGGTCTGGGCGTAACCGGCGTGCCACAGGGCAACGTCCCGGCGGGGGTTGGCCACAGGCTCGGGGTATCCGCCCCGCCAGAGGTTCTCCCAGAGGTCCTTGGTGGAAAGCACCGGTCGCTTGGAGTGGGCCGGGCCTTGCTCCCAGGGGAAAGGCGCCAGGGGCGCCCCGGTAATCTCGCGAAACGACAGGGGCAAGAGCCGCAGGATTGCCGCCCGCCCCGCCAGCGATTCGGAGACGCGCTCCAGGAGGAGCAGGTTCTGCGAGCCCGTCAGCAGGTACTGGCCGGCCTTGTCCCGGTGCGCATCCACCCGTTCTTTCACGTAGGGCAAAAGTTCGGGCGCATACTGCACCTCGTCGAAGATCGCGGGAGGCGGGTACATGTCGAGGAACCCGCGGGGGTCGGAGATGGCCGCCGCCCGGACATCAGGCGGCTCCAGCGAAACGTACGCGTACCGCTCCCCGAACAGGTGCTTGAGGAGCGTAGTCTTGCCCGACTGGCGCGGGCCGGTGAGGACCACCACCGGAAACTCCCTGGCGGCCCGTTTCAGGACGGGTTCCAGACTTCGTTGAATATAGGCGCTCGGCATGGTCACCTCCTCACGTGCAATTATGCATTCTGACTGCACGATTGCAAGCACTATCTTCGAAAGCCGAGGCCCTGGGCGGTGGAGAAGGGCCAGGCGCGGCTGTTCGACGACTGCCGGTACTTCTTCTACATCACGAACGACCGCGCCCGTGCGTCCGAGGAGATCGTGCGGGAGGCGAACGGCCGGTGCAACCAGGATAACCTGATCGAGCAACTGAAGAACGGGGCGCGGGCGATGGAAATGCCCGTGGGGGACCTGGTGTCGAACTGGGCGTACCTGGTGATGGCGTCGCTGGCGTGGACGCTGAAGGCGTGGCTGGCGCTCGGGCTGCCGGAGGACGGGCGGTGGCAGGAGAGGCGCCGGGCCGAGAAGCAGACGGTGCTTCGGATGGAGTTTAAGAAGTTCGTGAATGTATTGGTGCGAGTGCCGTGCCAGATCGTGCGCACGGGGCGACGGATCGTGTACCGGCTGCTGGCGTGGAACCCGTGGCTGGGGGTGCTCGTGCGGGGCGTCGAGACGCTGCGTCGCCCGATGCGGTGCTGACGCGAGCGCCACCGAAGTCGGGGTACGGACGCCCCGATCAGCCGCGGATGCGTGCAGGTGTGAAAGAAAGGTGTATATGGCCCTGATACAACCGCGCGATGCAACGGCGGGCCGGCGAGGCCCGGCAGAGACTTCCTGCGCCGCACCCTCACGCCCCCTGGCCGACTTCGCGGTCGGGGCAATACGCTTGTTTTGGGTCTAGGTTCGTTTGATGCGCAGTTGATGCTTTTGGCAGAGACCGTCGAGCATCATCGTGACGATGGTGCATGTCATCCCCAACCAGGGGACACCCAGCGCCTTGCCAGTGACGGAATCGTAGTGTTCGCTGATTCCGTTCTTGAGTGCGTTGGCGACCGTCTTGTCGGCGATCTCGGCCGCCAAGTTCTTGTGGCCGTAGTGGGCCAACCCCGCGGCGATCTGATAGTTGGTCGCCGGCCAGACGTCGCCGCGCCAGAGTTGCGCCAGCGCCGGGTCAAGATTATCTCTGGCCGCCGTCCGGGCGTCGCCGCGCCATTTGCCGTTGGAGTTCCAGCGTTTGTCGTTGCGATCGACGGTGGGCACCGGCAGCGGCGTGCTCCAGGCGGGCGTTTGCAGGGTTTCCGCCATGCGCTTTGCCATGGCGTCGGTGGGCACGCCCGCCGTGAGCGGAATCCAACTCCCGATCGTACCCACGCGAACTTTTTCCAGCGTGTCGCGGCGGACCGAGAGGAATAGCCCCGCCTCTTCGTCCCACATGTGCTTGCGCATGGCCTCGACCGCCTTGTCGATCCGGACCTTGCGACGTGCGGCCATTTCCTTGTCGCCCAGCATGAGCGCCAGTCGCATGAGGCATCGCTCCGCCATGACCAGGTAGGCGCTGTTGCCCGGAACGCAGATATCGCCGTACCAGAGGCCTTCCTTCTCGCCCTTGCGCGTCGGGTGGCGCGACAACTTCAGGCCGTCCATGTTGCATTCGTAGTCGAACGTCTCCCATCGCGCGTCTTGGATGGCGCCGCCGCGGTAGGTGCCCACTGCCACCAGTCCGATATTGGTGACATCCCGCTCGCGCCAGTACCAATCGTGGAACCGTTCGATGGGCTCGATGCTTTGCCGTACCAGTTCCTTGTCGCCGTTGCGCTGATGGACCCGCTCGACACCCCAAGAGAGGATCGGGATCTGGGAGTAGGCCGGGAATTGGACCCAATTCTTTTCGTCGGGGTTGATCATGCAGGGGACCATGTCGTGGGCATGGTCGGGCATCTCCTTGTTCCAGCGAACCTGAAAATCCCAGAAGTTCTGAAACACTTCGCGGATCACTTCCTCCTTGCCGGGCAGGATGCTCAGGAGATCCACGACGAACATCGTGTCCCAGATCCATTGGCCGTTGTAGCCGCCGCCGGGTGCGATCCAGCGGTGTGTCAAGAACCCCCGAGGCGGCTCGACCTTGCCGAGGATGCACTTTTGATAGATCTCGGCCGTCAGTTTCAGCACTGCCGGATCGTCGGACTCGAACAGGTCGCCTTTTGGTTTGTCGGCTTCCGCAGCGAACAACCGGGAAAGCGAGGGTTGCAGCGCGGCCGCAAGCCCCGCCGTGCTTGTCAGCAGAAATGTCCGTCGGTTCTGTGCCATGATTCTTCCTGTTATCTGGGTGCGCTAGTCCACCGATTTTCGTGCCCTTCGCCTGGCGGCGCAACCTGTTTATTCACCGGCACTCATGGTAGCCTCCGACACGCACGCTCACAACTTCTTTCGGAGGCTGATTTGCCCGAGAACAACGGTTGTCCGAACCCGTTTCTCGCCCTTTCGCGCAGCCTAACGAACCGCGAACGCAATTTCGGTGGACCAGTACACCGGTTCCCTTGGGCCTACGCAGATTCACAAAGCCGCCGGAACGCTTCCAGCGAATCGCCGTCCGTCGCCGTCTCGCACAGCACCATCCGGCCTCACTTTGACGGCACGCTGAAATCCCGCAGGCTACGCACAGGTTTGCCGTCGGCTCCGCGCAACTCTGCCACGATCTGGCATTTGCCCGAACCGGCCGGGACGTTCAGCTCAAACATGAAGACCTCACGCCCCAGTGCCGCCACCTTACCGTCCTGCGTCTTCTCGGCGAGAGCCTTGCCGTCGCCAGAAAGCCGCAGCGTGACAGGCCCTTGCCACTCAGTGTCGAGGTCGTTGATCACCACGACCGGCACCTTCAGGGCCGCACTCCCCGCACACTCGTCGGCCCAGAAGTCGATCATCAACCCGACCGGAGCGAAGGCGTCGCGTACGTACTGGAAGAAGTGCGGCTCGAACGTGGGGCGTTCAATATCGATGAAGTTGTCGCTCGTCTGACCGCCGGGCCGGCTGTAGCCCAAGCCGCAGAAGTGCATCACACCCGCCACTTTCCGCCCCGTGCGCCAGAACTCGGTTTTGGCGGCCACAGTGCGGGCATAGGCCTCGCGGTACTGATCGGGGCTGGGGTTGGGTGGCAATAAGTATTGATACGACTTGCTGCGTACGGGGATCGTACAGGGCGTGCCGTCGCGATTGAGCCACAGCCAGCCGTATTCGTTGATGATAATCGGGTTGTTGCCGCGGTTGGGGACCGCGTTGTTCGCGTCGCTGCCAGGATCACCCGGCTTGGGCGACATGTGAGCGAACTCCGCCATGCGGAACTTTGGGTTGATGTGTCGGTAGGGATGGGCTTCATAGACATCGGTGGGGCTTTGCGGCGTGTCCCAGCCATTGTCCCAGGGCCGATTGGAGAGATCCAGGTTCCGCACCGCCGTGAGGGCTTTACCGGTGATCTGCTGCTTGGGAGTTTCGTTCTGAGCGTCCCAGATCACCACGCTGGGATGGTTCCACCGCTCCTGCATCCACTCGGCATACTGGCTCGTCAGCGCCTCAAGGCTGCCCGTCTTGCCCCATATTGGGAACTCATCCTGGATCATCAGCCCTTCTTCGTCGGCGATGCGGTACCACATCTCGGGCGGGAAGCCGATGCAGTAGCGGGTTGAATTCCAGTTCATGCTGCGGAAACCGCGGATCACGCTGCGCACCCACTCCTCGCGCCACGGCTTGTCGCCCCGCTTTGGATCCTCAAAGAAGCGATAGATGCAGATGTTCGTGCCGCGGAGATAGTAGGTCTTGCCGTTCAGCAGGGGCATCTTGGTCTTCGGATCGAACGAGAAACTCCGCATGCCGAAGCGCGTGTTCAGGGTATCCGTGGCCGCCGATCCTGCCAGAACCGACACCTCCAGTTCATACAGGAACGGGTCTTCGGGCGTCCAGAGTCGGCAGTTCTCGATCGGCAGCGCCAGTTCGATGGTCTGTTGCTCGCCCGGTTTCCAGGATCGCTTCTGGCTATCGGCGGAACCAACAACCTTGCGGGTCTTGACCTCACGCACCGTGCAGCGAACAACGGCCTCGGCATCTGCGCCGCTCGGGTTTCGCACCAGCGACACTACGCGGACCTTATTGCCCGGCACGTCCGGCACGGCCTGTACACGTTCAATGCAGGGCGATCCCGAGAGGATCAACTCGACGGAATCGTAGATACCCGGAATGTAACGCGTCTTCTCAAAGTCGTTGCCCCAAGGAATATCATCGCCGACGGCCGTGCGCGACGCGCCGACGCGGATAACCAGTTCGTTCGGTTGGCCGCCGCTCTTCAGGTTCTTGCAAACGTCAAAGTAACCGGGGGTGAAGCAGCCGACATGGTCGCCTACGCGTTGCCCGTTCAGATACACCTGCGTCCCGTAGCGGGCTTTGTGGACCTTGAGTTGAGCAACGGCGGACGGCTGCCCCTCGACGGTGAAGGTGCGACGATACCAGAAGGCTTGACGCCGTGGGTCCTTGCCCTTGGGCCCCACACCCTCAAAGGCCGGCACGGCCATGTCGGCCAGACCGGGCACGGGCGTCTGGCGGTCGAAACTCTTGGGTACATCATCCATCATGCCTTCAGCGATCTGCCAAATGCCGTCGAGGGAGATTACTTTACGCCCCCCCTCTGCGCGGGCTGTCGGGGCGACGGCGGCCAAGAGTGCGATAATGCCGGCAAACAGCACGAAGCGGTGAAACATGGCACGGTCCTCATTACATCGATTGCCTGAGTAAAACGCCCGATACTCGGGCGAACAGCCCTGCTTTGAAGCATTGCACAAACTCAAACCGCCATTTCTCATTTCGACTCCGCTCGAATAGGCTGTAAAGGGCGGAGCAAAACTGCGGCGGGTGTGCCAGTCCACCGATTCTCGTGCCCTTCGCCTGGCGTCACAACCTGTTTCTTTGGCCACACTTATGGTAGCCTCTGTGCTGGTCCACCGATTTTCGTGCCCTTCGCTTGGCGACATAAACTGTTTATTCACCGTCACTTATGGTAGCCTTCGATGTGTCTGATCGCAACTTCTTTCGGAGGCTGATTTGCCCGAGAACCACGGTTGGCCGAACCCGTTCCTACCCCGTCGCTGGAGCCGCCACGCCAAGTCAGCCCTGCTCCACGTGTCCGCCCTGCTCCACGTCATCTCCTTGGCGCGGCAGGTGTCCACACGTGGGCGTGGGCCGCCGGAAGCCTTGACACGCGCATCGGCCAGGAAAGAGATAAGGCCAGGCGTCGAAGATCTCAAAGCCTCATTACGATTGGTCTTCGCTCCCGAACCCGTCAGCCGGCTACCGGAGATAACGGGCGCCGACACCTGTCACTCGCCTCGCAGACCCCAGACAGAGTTATTGGGATGCACAGCGGCGGAACTGCGGTGGACCAAGCAGCGTCCTCTTATCTGGCCTGAAGTATCTTTATGACGGCCTCATATGCGGGCTTGGGCTGCAGTTGGCGGTCGAACAGCAGCGGATAGTTCGTGCGGCCCTTGGTCGGCCAATTATTGAGCCAGGAGACTCCGTCCGACAAACCCCAGAACGTAACGCGGGATATCTTGTCGCTGTGTTTCACGAACAGCCCGAACAAGTCCGCGTAGCGCCGCGTCAACTTGGCCTGAACTTCGTCCGGAAGACCGGCCGCGTAAGGATTCTCCTTGCCTGGCAGAACGTTGATATCCAACTCCGTGATCATGACCTTGACGCCTTCCTTGCTGTAGGCGAGGATGGCATCTTCGATCGTCTTGACGCTTGGTTGTTCGAGTTGCCAATGGCCCTGAATTCCCACCGCATCGATGCGGAGGCCTTTGGCCTTGATCTGGCGGATAAGTTTGATGGTTTTCTCGTGCTTGGGACCGCTCTCGCTGCCGTATTCGTTGTAATAAAGCTCTGCCGACGGATCGGCCGCAGCCGCAAACGCGAACGCTTTCAGGATGAAGTCGTCGCCGATAGATCGCTTGGCAGGTGTGTCTCGCAGATATTCCCGGGAAACATCGCTGATGCCTTCATTCACCACATCCCAGCCGTGAATCCGGCCCTGGAAGTGGCTCATCACCGTGCGGATATGGTTCTCGAGATTCCGTAGCGCCTCCTCGCGAGGCAGGGGTTTCTGATCCGAGCCCTCGAACATCCAGGCCGGGGATTGAGCATGCCAGCAGAGCGTGTGCCCAATGACCTTCATCTGGTGTTGCTTTGCGAAGGCAACCAAGCGGTCGCCTGCCTCGAACTTAAAGGTATCCGGACTGGGATGAACCGGCCCGGGCTTGAGTTCGTTTTCAGACGTGATGCAGTCGAACTGTTCCGCCAGAAGGGCCGCACGCTCGGGCTTGTCCAACGAATTCGACATAATGGCCGCGCCCACCAGGAACCGGCCGTTGACAGATTTCCTGAGCAGTTGCAGTTCTTGGTCTCCATGGGCAGCGCTGCAGACCGCGATGGTTGCACCTGCGAAAAGCGAGATTGCCAGAACGGCGCTACATGTTCTGTGCATGGTGTGATGGTCCACCGTTTTTCGTGCCATTCGCCTGACCGCCTTCGTTGTTCTCGTTCCGGCCGGCAGAGATGAAGAGAGCGGATTGCATCTCTATGTACCTATTATACCGGTCCTTCCCACGAGTTCCTTCGCCGCCTTTACACTCTTTCCATCCTCGCCTCATCCAGTGACGGCCCCAGCCCCGGCTCCTCTGCCATCGCGAAGGTCCCCGCTTCTGCCACCAGCGGACGGGTTTGGCAATGCTGAAACGAAACCCGCGACTTGATCAGGTACTCCAGCATCGGGCAGAGCGACTCGCTCTGCGACGCCACGCAGTTCGATGCCGCCAGCACGTGATGGCCGTGCGGGACCACCTGTACGCCTGGATACCCTCTGACGAGTTCGCAGATATTCAGCCACTCGCTGATCCCGCCGCACCACTCCGGGTCCGACTGCACGAAGCTGACGATCCCGCGATCCAGGAATGGCTTGACGTTCCAGCGTGTGTACCAGTGCTCACCGGCGGCCAGCGCGATCCCTGTCTCGCCCTTCAGACGCTTGTAGCCCTCGAGATCGTCGGGCCGCAGCGGCTCCTCCAGCCAGTGCGGCTTGCAGGGGAGGATCCCCTTGGCCAGCGCAATCGCGTAATCCACATCGGCCGACTTCCACACGTACTGAATGCCGTCGAACATCAGCATCGCGTTCGGCCCAAGTTCCTCGCGTAAGGCATGTGCCATCGCGATGTTCTGCTTCAGGCCTTCGGCTCCGTCAGCCGGGCCGCTCATAAAAAACCATTTCTGCCGCTGGAATCCTTTATCGAAGAACTCCCGCGCGGCCTTGCGCGCCTCATCCGGCTTGACCGAATAGCCCAGCATGCTGGCATAGGCGTTCAGCCGCTGGCGCTTTGCCCCGAGCAGGCGCCAGACGGGCTGCCCCGCGGCCTTGCCCCGCAGGTCCCACAGCGCTAGGTCCACCGCGCTGAGGGCCGTGATCACCCAGCCGGTCTCGGTCTGGCGCGTGGTGCGTTTGATGCCCCACACCGCCGCGCCGGTCAGCGGGTCCTTCCCTTCAATGTATCTTTCGAGCGATTTATCCGGGTGGCACGCAGCCCACAGCGCGGCGAAGTTGAGTTTCTCGGGGTCCGCGGCATCGCGCCCGGCCAGGAGTTCGCGCAGGTTCGCCGGAAAGGCCGCGACCTGCTCCTTGAGCAGCGGCCCGGCGTAGCCTTTCAGTCCGGAGTCGGTGGCGATCTCCAGGTACGAATCGGTCCCCCCGCCTTTGCGTTCGCGCACGCGGATGATCTTCGCGTCGCGTACAAGGAGCGACCTCCCTTCCGCCGCCAGCGCGATGTTTTCCCAGCCCATCCTGCCGCCCACCACCGCCGCGGCCGCCGTCTTCAGAAACGCTCTGCGTGTGTTCATGGTCTCTCATCCTTCGTCGCGCTTCTGCGCATCCCGAATGGCGTCAGAGCCAGCTCTTCTCCGGGCTTCGTCGCCAGCCGGAACATGTCGCCCGAAAGGACCTCGCCTTCCTTCCCGTTGCGAAGAAGTCTCGCAGTTTGGCCTGGCCAGGGGTTAAGGATATTGCACTGCCTTCCCTTTTCGCTCTCGATGACAACATATCGAACTCTTCCCCCATCGATCGCGCTGGACACAAGAAACGCCCCGAATGTCCGCAACCGATAAAAGGCTGCCTTCCGATCTGACGGAAAAACCGGGAACACGCGAATCACATCACGGTGGCTCTGCAACATCATCTCGTTGATCATTCCCGGAATTCCGCTGCACGTTTCTATTCCGCCGCCTCCCGCACGAATCCACAGATTGGGGCATGAATACTTGGTGATTTTGTCCCTGGCCTTTGCCATGAGGAAATCAGGATCGTATCCGACGCGGGCCGCCCCGATGAACACCGTCTGAAATGCGTTGCCATGGTCGACCCAGACCCTGTCGGTCCATTCCTTCATGTCGTCGCGGATCATCTTCAGATTCTCGGGATCAGAACTCAAGCCGATGTTGCAGGCCGGGTAAACGAGGCTGTGAAGCATGATCCAATTCAAGCCAACCTGGCCGGACGCCGCGCCATGCCCGCCCTCGCACGCACGGAACCTTTTTCGGCCGTCTTGCGACACGACGGGAAAGTCGCTCAGATTGTCCAGTATATGCGACCATTGCCGCCGCCTGACCTCGTCGCGGTTCAGGTCGCGGCTGATTTCGATCATGGCGCCGAAAAACGCGCGCAGGAACCCCAGCGACGTGATGGGGTTGAAGTCGCCGTAGCGTTTCTCCCAGCCCTTTCCCTGCCACGGCCCCACCTCGCCGACACTGTCGTCATTAATAACATATCTTTCATTCTCGAAGACAAGGTAGTCTTCCCAAAACGCGGCCACCTCGCTCAGATAGGGATAGACTTTCTGAATGTAAGCCAGGTCGTAGGTGTAATGGTACCTCAGGATCATGTTCATGCTCGCAAACACGGCGTTGCTCTTCTGGCCGAGGAACATGGGCTGACCCGCAAGGTGGTAATATGAGCCGTCGGGGCATTTGTCCTTGTAGTCCTTGTCCATTCCAGCTTTGTCGGAGAACCTGGACGTCAGGCCTTTGGGCCCAATGCCGACGCTGGCATAGGCCCCTTTCTTGTTGAGGTAGGTCCGGGCGTCCTCCTTGAAGATGTCCAGATGCTCCAGCAGAGGGGCGTCGTAGCAGTCGGTAAGGCCGACCCGGTTGGAGGAATAAAGGGCCCAGAAGGGCGCTTCGTGATTGTAGTTCAGGTGGATGTCTCCCGCCCAGGCCGTGCGATCCACGGTTATCCAGTTGCCGTAAAGGCCCGGCGGGAAGCTCGCGTTCCTGCTGCAGCAGGCCATGACGTAGAGCGAAGCGTAATAGTGCTTCTCAAGCAACTCATCCGCCAGCGTGACGCACGACTTGGCCCAGAAGTCCCGCCACCAGGCATCGTGCCGGGCCCTTAACTCGTTGACGCCGGAATCTGTCAGCATGCGCACCGCCTGCTGGGCAAGCGATTTGTGATTCGCCGACTCGTGGTTAGTCATTACCGAAACCATGACAGTGACGGTCTTTCCCGGCTCCAGAGTGAACGACGTGCTGCCGGCTGGGCAGATACGCAGGGCGATGGTTGCTTCGGTCGGATAGAGGAGGTTGTCCGCGTTGAATGACCTTGTGACCCAGAATACGCCGTTTTCCTCTCCGCGGTCCGTTACCGAGCCGTATCCGTCCTTGGCCCAGAGATTAAGCGCAACCGTCACCGGGGCATTGCCGGCCTTCAGGTCTATGGCCATCACGTTTGCCGTGGCAAAGACTCGCGCGTCCATCTTGACCGTACTGTCCGCCGCGGATAATGTCGAGGCGATCACAGGCTCATAAAGGACCTGCTTGACGTCGTACGTGGCGCCTTTATGTGCGGGTATTTGGACATCTATTCCGCCGATAAGGCTTGGACCGCACTGCTTGAAGTCGGGCCCTGACTTCCAAAAATCGTTCTTGGAGATCCAGTATCGCTGGCATTCCGGCGGGCCGCTGACGGTGAGGCCTATGTCACCGTTACCGGTGATGGGGCCGTCAACGGCATGGAAGGAGGGCACTTCCCTGGGCGGCTCGCTGAACCTCCCCACATATCGCGACACGATTGCCCTTGAGTCAAGGTGATGGTCGGGAGAACTGGAGACATCTGCCCTGGCGCATGCAGCAACCGCCAACATGGAGAACGTAACGCACAACATCTGGAGGACGGACACCAAGCAATACCCAGGTGTGCTGGTCCACCGATTTTCGTGCCCTTCGCCTGGCGACATAAACTGTTTCCTTGGCCACACTTATGGTAGCCTCCGACGCACCTGCTCACAACTTCTTTCGGAGGCTGATTTGCCCGAGAACCACGGTTGCCCGAACCTGTTTCTACCCAATCACTGGAGCCGCCACATCAAGTCCGCCCTGCTCCACGTGTCCCTGCTCCACGTCATCTCCCTGGCGCGGCTCGCCTGTGTCCACACGTGGGCGTGGGCCGCAACGCGCCAAGCCGCAGACGCTCATCACGGGCCAGCCCGGCGCTCGAATCGAACTCACTGTCACGTTCGAGGCGGGACGCAGGCACCTGCCCGTCGTCACGCTGCGACGCGTGGCGTAACAACTCACGCGCCAGCCCAGTCGTCGAGGGTCATGGTCGCGGTGCGCCCGCACCATGAAATCCTGCTGCGAAAAAACGTCGTGCCGCCTTCTTGATGCGCCGCACCACGCCACGTGAACACCAAATACGACGGAAACCCTCCGCCTTGCCCCTCCACGCGGCCTAACGAACGGCGAACAGAATCTCGGTTGACCAGTATAGTGGCCGGGGCAACCCCGCCATCCTGACACTGCAATCACGGTATCTTCGGAGCCTCAGGCTGGAAATACCCATCCGTGAGCGTCTTCAGGAACGCAACGATGTCGTCCTCGTCCTGTGGGCTCAGGCGGAG
>JAPLMO010000505.1 GCA_026386995.1 Planctomycetota bacterium
TTGCCGGTCGAAATCCTGGGCACGGTCTACGAGCGGTTCCTGGGCAAGGTCATCCGCCTCACGGCCGATCACCACGCCAAGGTCGAGGAAAAACCGGAGGTCCGCAAGGCCGGCGGCGTGTATTACACACCCAAGTACATCGTCGATTACATCGTCCGCCAGACCGTCGGACGCCGGATCGAGGGCAAGAGCCCCGCACAACTGGCCGGGGGCAAGGGCGCGGCACAAAAACCCTTCCGCGTCCTCGACATGGCCTGCGGCTCTGGCTCGTTCCTCCTGGGGGCGTACCAGTGCCTGCTTGACCATTGCCTGAAGTGGTACGCTGAGCATCGGCCGCAGGCGCGCAAGAAGGTCGTCTACATGGACCGGCGGACGGGCTGGCGGCTGACCGTGGACGAGAAGAAACGCAGCCTTACCACCCACATCTTCGGCGTGGACATCGATCCCCAGGCCGTGGAGGTCTCGAAACTCTCGCTCCTCTTAAAAGTGCTGGAAGGCGAGAACAGCCAGAGCCTTCAGATGGGCCTCCTGGCCTTCAAGGACCGCGCCTTGCCGAACCTTTCGGACAACATCAAGTGCGGCAACTCCTTGATCGGGCCGGATTACTTCACGGGCCGGCTGATAGCCGACACCGAAGAATTCGCCCGCGTCAACCCCTTTGACTGGAAGCGGGAATTCCCCGACACCATGAAGGCCGGCGGGTTTGACTGTGTTATCGGAAACCCGCCGTATATCCGTATCCAGACGATGAAGGAAACCGCGCCGCTGCAAGTTGAAATCTACAAAGAGCTTTTCCAGACGGCCCGCGAAGGCAATTACGACATCTACGTTGTTTTCATCGAACAAGGCCTGAATCTATTGAATGCCAAGGGGCGACTTGGGTTTATTTGCCCTCACAAATTCTTTAACGCCAAGTACGGCGCGCCGGTGCGCGGTATCGTGGCCGACGGGCAACACCTGGCGCACGTTGTGCATTTTGGCGACCAACAGGTTTTCGACGGCGCGACCACCTACACCTGCCTGTTGTTTCTGGACAAGTCGCCGGCCAAGGAATGTCGATTCGTCCAAGTCAGAGACTTGGTCAAATGGAAGACGCCGCAGAACGGCAAGAACGTCGTGCCTGGCGAAGAGTTAGTCGCGGAGGGGACAATTCCCGCATCCCACATTGCCGCCGCCGAATGGAACTTCCATGTCGGAAACGGTGCGGCACTGTTTCGCAAGTTGAATCGAATACCCATGAAGTTGGGCGACGTTGCCGCGCGAATGGCCCAGGGAATTCGGACCAGCGCTAACGAGGTCTATGTCTTGGACACCGTGGCAGAAGGCCACACTGTTTTGACAGCTCATTCGCAACAACTCGGTCGGGAAGTCAAGTTGGAACGGAAGGCCGTTTGCGGTTTTTTGCAGGGGCGCGAGATCAAACGCTACCGAGTCCTGCCTTCCGGGAAAGTGGTGGTCATTCCCTATCGGGCGGCCGGGGAGCGAATGAGGCTTGTTGCGGAAGCGGAGTTTGAGAAAACCTATCCAAGGACATTCAAGTATCTTTGGGATTGTCGGAGATTTCTCGAAGCCAGAGAACATGGACGCATGAAGGGTAGCAATTGGTATGCCTACATCTACCCGAAGAACCTTGACGTGATGAAAGCCCCGAAGATTCTGGTTCCTGATATTGCCGACAGGGCTTCATTTGCCTTGGATGAAAAGGGCGAGTACGCCTTCACGAGCGGATATGGAATCACTTTGAGGCCGACAACAAAAGAATCACCGAAGTATGTGCTTGGATTGCTCAATAGTGCCGTCCTTGATTTCTACCTGAAGCGTGTCAGCACAACAATGAGAGGCGGCTTTTTCCGCTATTTCACGCAATTCATTGAGCAGCTTCCCATACGTCCGATCAACTTCAATGACCCCGTGGACAAGGCGGCCCATGACCGCATGGTAAAGTTGGTCGATTCGATGTTGGCTTTGCACAAGCAACATGCTTCGGCCAAGTCCGAAACCCAACGCGACGCGATACAGCGCCAGATACAAGCGACCGACGCCGAAATCGACCGGCTCGTTTACCACCTGTACGGCCTGACGAAAGATGAAATCGCAATAGTGGAGGAGGTAGCCGTGGCGCGGTAAGTTGTGCGGAGTGAAAGGCCCCAACGGGACCACGGAATGTAGCCACGGGTGGAGCGGCGCGGCCGCCTTGCGGCCCGCCGCGCAACCCGTGGAAAGCGGATGAGCAAGAAGAATCCATCGTCTTCTTTTTCTCTTTTCGCCCCGGCGGGGCGAAGGGGATTCCCGAAACGCCGAAAGCACGCCTGTGCCCGGCGATTCCTCCGCCCCGCCGGGGCGGATATGTTGAAACACGAACTCTCCACGGGTTGCGCGATGCCGCAAGCGGCCTCGCTCCACCCGCGGCTACACTCCTCCGCCCCGCTGGGGCGTTCCCGCCGCTGCATCCCCCGGCAGTGCCGGGGGTTTTTCCGCTTCCCGGCCTGTCCCGGCGCGCCGGGGTTCCCGCCCCCCGCCATCGCCCATCGTTTACCACCCCTTCGTCCCGCAGTTTACCCGCCGGTCTTGCGGTGGCGGGTCCCTTGTTCCCGGCTCCCGAAACCCGGCTCCCAAATCCCGACTCCTGCTGTTGCCATTCAAAATCAGGGACACCTCCGACCTCCGTGAAAAATTTCACGAACGTAAGTGTTTTTGCAAATATGCGACTTACGTCAATTGCGACCCCTCAAAAACCGGCTCGGGAGGCCCAAAACACCATCAAGTTCCGATCAAAAACGATCAAAACTGATCAAAAAGGCTCAAGTTTGGTCTTGCCCATCTTAACATTTCAGCGCGCCACCCCCTCTGGCGCTAGCGCCAATGCGGTTTTTGGCCTTCCGAGGGGGCAAAAAGGGTGGTTTTCGGGGTGCGCCGTGACGTAAGTGTTTCTGCAAAAACGCGACTTACGTTCGGGGCTCGAAATGCCTGCGGTTGCCTACGCCCGCCAGGTCCGCTCGACCCAGCCGGTATCGACGCGGGCGCTGATGAAGTCGGCGTTGGCCATGATTTCCTGGTGGAACGGGATGGTCGTTTTCACGCCCTCGATGCAGAACTCCGCCAAGGCCCGCCGCGCGGTCGCAATGGCCTGCGTCCGCGTCGGCCGGTGGACGATGAGTTTGGCGATCATGGAATCGTAGTGGGGCGAGATGGTCCAGCCCTCGCAGCAATGCGTGTCGACGCGGACGCCCGGCCCGCCCGGCACACAGAACTTCTCCAGTCTGCCCGGCGACGGCCTGAAACCCGCCGACGGGTCCTCGGCATTGATGCGGCACTCGATCGCGCAGCCGCGCTGCGGCACGTCGCGCTGCCTGATGCCCAGCGTCTCGCCCGCCGCAACCCGGATCTGCTGCTGCACGATGTCGATACCCGTGACCATCTCGCTGACGGGGTGCTCGACCTGGACGCGGGCGTTCACTTCCAGCAGGTAGAACGTTTCGTTGCGGTCAACGAGGAATTCGACCGTGCCGGCGTTGGTGTAACCGGCGTCGGCGGCGATGCGGACGGCGGCCTCGCACAACTTCTCTCGGGTCTTGGCCGCGAGCGCCGGCGACGGCGATTCTTCCACAAGTTTCTGGTGCCGCCGCTGGAGGGAGCAGTCGCGTTCCCACAGGTGGATGTAATTGCCGAAGTTATCGCCGATGATCTGCACCTCTACGTGGCGGGCGCCCTCGATGTACTTCTCCAGGTACACGCGGCCGTCTTTGAACGCGGCGTCGGCCTCGGCCCGGCCCTGGCGGACGGCCTGGACGAGGCTGATATCGTTGTGCGCGACTCGCATGCCGCGCCCCCCGCCGCCGGCCGCCGCTTTCACGAGCACGGGGTAGCCGATGCCGCGTGCCACTTCCAGGGCCTCTTCCTCGCTCTCCAGGGCGTCCTGCGAGCCGGGGATCGTGTAGATTTTGGCCTTTCGGGCGATGCGTTTGCACTCGACCTTGTCGCCCACGGCCCGCATCGCGTCTACGCCGGGGCCGATGAACTCGATGTTGCACGAGCGGCAGACCTCGGCGAAGTGCGGGTTCTCGGCCAGAAAGCCGTAGCCCGGATGGATGGCGTCGACGTCGGCCACCTCGGCAGCCGAGACGATCCGCGAAATGTTCAGGTACGACTGCGCCGGGGCAGCCGGGCCGATGCAGATCGCCTCGCTCGCCAGGGCCAGGTACCGCGCCCCGCGGTCGGCCTCGCTGTAGACGGCCACCGCCTCAATGCCCATCTCCTTGCAGGCCCGGATGACCCGCAAGGCGATTTCTCCGCGATTTGCCACCAGAATACGTGAGAACATTTTATGGGTCCGTCCTGACCGGCTACTAGTCCGGCCGCACCACAAACATCGGCTGTCCGAATTCAACCGCCTGGGCGTTCTTGACGAGAATTTTTTCGATCGTCCCTCTCATCTCGGCCCGGATCTCGTTGAAGACCTTCATCGCCTCGATGATGCAGACCACCGTTTCCTCGGTGACGTGGTCGCCGACCTTGGCGAGCGCGGCCGCCTCGGGGCTCGACGCCACGTAGAACGTGCCGACCATCGGCGAGTTGACGGTCGGGAGTTTTTCTTCCCTCACCGCCGGCGCTGCCGGCTGCGCTGCCGCCTGCGCCGCAGGCACGGCCGCCGCAACCACCGGCACGGCCACAGGCGCCGCGGGGGCCGCCGCGCCGGCCTTGCGGAGGCGCACGGCCACATCCTCCTGCTCGATCTCCAGTTCGGCCAGATCGTGCTCGCTCATGAGCGCCAGGAGTTGCCGGATGCTTTCGAGGTCGATCTTGCCCGACCCGCCGCCCGGCGATTCCTTCTCGATGCGCTTGTCGTCCGCCATGGCTATCCTCCCGCTGCGGTCGTCTCCCGCTTACGACAAAACAGGCGACGGTCACAGAACCATCGCCTCCGGATCCTTTTCCAATCGCGACAGGACAACAGGCCCCGCATCCGTAATAAGCACATCATCTTCGATGCGGATGCCGAACTGCCCCCTGAGGTAAATCCCCGGCTCGACCGTCACCACCATGCCGGGCGCCAGCCGCCCCTTGACACCGCGGGCGAAATTGGGCGCCTCGTGGACCTCGCGGCCGATGCCGTGGCCGGTCCCGTGCTGAAAGTTATCGCCGAAACCCGCATCGTCAATCGGGCCGCGGGCGGCCGCATGCACTTCTTTGAGCGGCGCGGCGGGCCGGGCAGCCGCTATGGCTGCCGCCTGCGCCTCCTGAACAACGGTGTATACTGAACGAACTTGTGGGCGGATTCTACCGACGAAAAGCACCCGTGTCAAGTCGGACACATAGCCGCTTACCCGAGCCCCGAAGTCGATCAGCAAGACCGAGCCGCTCTTGAGGCGACGCCCGCTTGGCCTGGCATGCGGCATGGCCGCCGCCGCGTTGATCGCGCAGATCGTCGGAAAACTTGCCGCCTCCGCCCCCGCCAGACGCATCAGATGCTCCAGTTCCGCCGCAATGCGGACCTCCGTCATCCCGAGTTCAATGCGCTTGCGCAACTCGCCGAACGCCGCCTCGGCGACACGGACCGCCGCGCGGATCGCACGCAGTTCCGTCTCGTCCTTGACGATCCGCAACTCGCGGATAAGCCCCGCCGCCTGCCCCAGCCGCACACCCCGGCCGAGGCCCTTCTCCAGCCGTGACTTCAGGC
>JAPLMO010000345.1 GCA_026386995.1 Planctomycetota bacterium
TCGTGCTGGCCGACGAGATCAACCGCGCGCCGCCCAAAACGCAGTCGGCCCTGCTGGAGGCGATGCAGGAACGCCAGGTTACCGTGGGCCAGAAAACGTGGCCCCTGCCCCGGCCGTTCTTCGTCCTCGCCACGCAGAACCCCATCGAGCAGGAAGGCACCTACCCGCTGCCCGAGGCCCAACTGGACCGGTTCCTCTTCGCCCTGCACGTGCCGTACCCGACGGCGGCCGAGGAAGAGCGCATCCTGATGGCGCCCTCCGCGGGGACCGACGAACCGAGCGTCCCCATCATCGGCGCCGAGCACATCTGCGACCTCCAGGAAGTGGTCCTGGCGGTGCCCGTGTCGCGGTACGTCGTGGCTTACGTGGCCAAGTTGGTGCGAGCGACGCGGCCGAGCGACCCGACGGCCACGCCCTTCATCCGCGAGATGGTGGAGTGGGGCGCGGGGCCACGCGCGGGGCAGCACCTCATCCTGGCAGGCAAGGCCTTTGCGGCGATGGCCGGGCGCGCGGCCGTCAGCCTCGACGACATTCGCGCCGCCGCCGTGCCCGTCCTGAGGCACCGCGTGGCGACAACTTTTGCGGCCGAGGCCGCCAGCCTGGACTCGGTCGCCATCATCGAACGGTTGCTGAAAGAAGTGCCCGAGCCGCCCGTAAGGCGCTTCGCCGGGGCGGCCGTAAACGAAGGGTAATATTTATTTGGCCCCCGGTGAATACACCGGGGGCCGAACGTTCGCACGATTTGCGCGGCGGGGCTCCTGACCCGCTGCGCAAGAGTGCCGCACGAACACGCCGGCAGCCAGCAATTCGCGCGGCGGTTCAGGAGAACCGCCGCGCTCAATAGGGAAGTTGCGCTGTCGCAAGGGCGTGCCCCCGACCTCACGGTCGGGGCTCGAATGACGAAAACCATGCTCACCGCCGAACGCTACCTGAACCCCGAGGTCGTCCGACAGGTCCGGCGCCTGGACCTGCGCGCAAAGTTCATCATCGAGGGGTTCCTGGCCGGCCTGCACGATTCGCCCTACCGCGGCTTCAGCATGGAGTTCTCCGAGCACCGCCGCTACACACCCGGCGACGACCCGCGAAACCTCGACTGGACCGTCTGGGCAAAGACCGACCGGCTCTTCGTCCGCACGTACCAGGCCGAGACGAGCCTTGCGGCGTACCTGGTGGTCGACACCAGCCGCAGCATGGCCTACGCCGGCCCCGGCGGCGCGATGACCAAGAGCGAGTACGCCATCGCCCTCGCCGCGGCCCTCGGCTACCTGCTGGTGCACCAGGGCGACTCCGTGGGCCTGGGTCTCGTGGGCGACGGCCTCGTCCGATTCCTGCGACCGCGCGGCGGGCGACGGCAACTGGTGCGGGTCCTGGCGGAGATGACGCGTACCGAGGGCGCGGGCGGCACGGACCTGGCAGCCGGACTGCACACGCTGGCCCGGCGCGTGCGGCGGCGAAGCCTGATGCTCATCCTCTCGGACCTCGTCGACGAGCCCGACCAGGTGCTGGGGGCGATCAAGCACCTCATGGGCCGCGGACACGACGTGGTGGTATTCCAGATCCTCGATGCCGCCGAGCGGGACCTCGATTTCTCCGGCCCGGTCATTCTCGAGGACCCCGAGACCGGCCGACGCATCGAGACTGACGCCGACAGCATCCGCGACGCGTACCGCCGGCGGCTCCAGGAGACGGTGACCCTGTACGAGCGCGGCGTGCGCGAACTCGGCGGCGACTTCGTCTCGATGACCACCGCCACCGCCTTCGACAAGGCCCTGCTGAAGTTCTTGCACGAACGCAAGCGGCGGTTTTAATGTAGGCTGGGGCTCTTGCCGGGTGCCACGGCTGCGCTGTTTGCAGCCGTGGTCTTTGGCGGGGAAACACGGCTGCAAACAGCGCAGCCGTGGCATCAGCAGATTCAGGCGTAACAGCATACCAGTAAGGCGGCGCAAGGCACTTATGACCTTCACCGACGCGACAATCCTGGCAGCCCTGGCGGCGATGGCCGTGCCGCTGGCGATTCACCTCCTGGGCCGACGCCGCGCGCGGGTTGTCACGTTGCCGACCGTCCGCTTCGCCGAGGGTGCGCACATCGCCTCTCGCGGCCGGCGATGGCTAAAGAGCGCGGCCCTGCTGGCGACCCGCCTGGCCGTCATCGCTTTACTCGTGCTGGCGCTTGCCGGGCCGTATTTAGCCCCCGGCGCACCGCCTTATTTAGCCCCCGGTGAATACACCGGGGGCCAAACGTCCGCAGGCGCCCGCGGCGAGCCACCCCCCGTGTATTCACGGGGGGCTAAATACGACAACACCGCCGGCGCAGGCTCGCCCCTCCGCGTGCTCATCGTCGATGCCGCCGGGCAGGAGGCGGGCCGGCTGCGCTCGGCCGACCTCGTGGCGGCGACGTTCGCCTGGGGAGTGATCGAGAAAAAGGGGGCTGCCTCCATTTTCTCGCCGCACATCGCCCACGTGGCGGCCGCACAGGCCGGGCGCGATGCGCTCGGTGCGGCCGACGTGGTCTTCTGGGTTGGCCCGCAGGCCCCGGCCGATGCCGCGGCGTTGACGGAGTACCTTGCGCGCGGCGGGGCCGTGGTGTGGGTTCCCGGCGCCGCCCCGCAGCCGCCCGATCCGCCGCTGGCGGCCGCGCTCGGCGTGCGAGCGGCGGGCACGCAGGATGTGCCGGGCGGCATCACCATCGACCCCGGCGGGTACACGAGCGACCTGGTGGCGGCGTTTGAGGGAGGCACGGGCGGCGACCTGGGGGCCCCGGTGTTTCGCCGGCGGCTGCTCTTCGGCGATGCGACGGCCGCGATCGCGTTCCGAGACGGCCCCGCGGCAGTGGCGGAAGGTCGCCCCGAGAAGGGCCGCACGCTTGCGTTGGCGGCCGGTCCGAGCCCGGCGTGGGGCGACCTCGCGGGCCGGGCCGAGTTCGTCGTCCTCATGCACTCGCTGGCCGAGGCCCTCGCGCCGGCGAGCGATCACGCCAGTTTAGCCCCCGGTGAATACACCGGGGGCCGAACGCGCGAAGGCGCGACCTGCGCCACAGCGCAAGTACCGGCAACGCCCCTCGCGCCATGTCTGGCGCTGGCTTTTGTTGTTGTGCTTGCGGCCGAGAGTTTGCTCGCGGCGCAAAGCGCCCGACGGGCGAACCCGCATATTTAGCCCCCGGTGAATACGCCGGGGGCCGAACGTTCGCGGGCGCCCGCAGTATGTAGGCCGGGGCAACGCCCCGGCATCATGGGCCGCACGAACGGCGCCGGGGCGTTGCCCCGGCCTACTTCACGTCCCGCGACGCAACCAACGCTTCGACCAACAGGTCGATGTCTTCCTCGGTGTGCTCGGCCGTGAGGCTTATGCGCAGGCGGCTCGTGCCGGGCGGCACGGTGGGCGGGCGGATCGCCGGGCAGAATATGCCGCGCTCAAACAGCGAGCCGGCCATCGCCAGTGCCCGCGCTGGATCGCCGACGATGACCGGAATGATGGGCGTTTCGCTGCGGCCGCAATCGAAGCCGCGCTCGCACAGCGTGCGGCGAAGCCGGTCGGCAAGCGCCAGCAGTCGCTCCCGCCGCTCGGGCTCGGCCCTGAGGATCGCCAGCGCCGCCCGCGCGGCCTCGCACGCGGCGGCCGGCAGCGCGGTTGAATAGATGAACGGCCTGGCGCGGTTCACGAGGAGTTCGACACAAGCGCGCGACGCCGCCACGAATCCACCGACGCCCCCCAGGGCCTTCGAGAGCGTGCCGACCGAGGCGGTGATAGCATCGTTGTATTTAGCCCCCGGTGAATACACCGGGGGCGGCGCGGCGGAGGATGCGTTTGCGCACGTGCCGCCCCCGGTGTATTCACCGGGGGCTAAATAAGAATAAGGCAGCGTTTCGGCCAGCCCCGCCCCTGTGGGGCCGAGGACGCCGAGGGCGTGGGCCTCGTCGACCAGGAGCATCGCCCCTCGCACGCGGCAGGCGGCGGCCAGTTCCGCCAGGGGCGCCACGTCGCCGCCCATCGAGAAGACCGTGTCGGTCACCAGCAGTAATTGCGGATTGCGAATTGCGGATTGCGAATTTAACAACTCAACTGCCGCGGCGACGTCGCCGTGCGGGTAGCGGGCAAGTTCGGCCCCCGACAGGCGCACCGCATCGTAGATGCTCGCGTGGTTCTCGCGGTCGCAGGCCACGATGTCGCCGCGCCCGACCAAGGCCGTCACGGCGCCGAGGTTAGCCATGTAGCCACTTGGAAAGACGAGCGCGGCCTCCGTACCTTTGAAGGCGGCAAGGTCGGCCTCAATCGCGGCGTGGGCGTCGGTGTGGCCGGCCAGCAGGCGGCTGGCCCCCGCGCCCCAGCCCCACCGCTCGATGGCTCGCACGGCGGCCTCGCGCACCCGCGGGTCGCCCGCAAGGCCCAGATAGTTGTTGGAGGCGAACTGAAGGACCTCGCGGCCGCCGACGCTGATGCGCGGCCCGGCCGCCGACCCGACGGCCACAAGGCAGCGGTAGAGGTCGCGTGCCCGGAGGTCGTCAAGCGTTTGCCGAATGAAGTCGGGGGTCGCCATGGGGCGGCATTATACACGCGGGGCGGGCGTTACGCGATGTAAGGGCGACGATGTGGCACGGCTGGCTTGGCCAGCCGTGTGGAGGTCCGGCGCGTCATCCCACGGCCGGACAAGCCGGCCGTGCCACATTGCGTTTGGGGGCGTTAAACATGTACTACGCTCGTGGCTCGAAAAGCGTTACGGCCTCGGCCGCTTAAGGTGCTCCTTGATGTTCAGCGCGGCGACGACGCCGTCGCCGGCGGCCGTGGCGGCCTGCTTCAGGCCCCCGGAACGCACGTCGCCGGCGGCCCAGATGCCGGGGACGCTCGTCTGGAGCGTGCACGCGTGCGTGCGGATGAAACCTTGCTCGTCCAGGTCCACTACGCCGCGCAGAAAATGCGTGAGCGGCGTCATGCCGATGAACACAAAGACGCCGTCGCACGGAACGACCTGCTCAACGTTGGTCCGGTTGCTGCGGACGCGGACGGCCTCGACCTTCTTCTCGCCGCGGATCTCGGTGACCTCGCTGGCGAAATGCGTAGCCACGCGGTCGCCGTGTCGGGCGAGTTCGTCGATGCCGATTTGCGCGCCGGCGAAGCGGTCGCCCAGGACGACGTAGGTCAGCCGCCCGGCGAACTTCAGCAGGTGCAGCCCCTCATCGACGCCCGTGTTGCCGCCGCCCACAACGACGACGTGCTTGCCGCGGTAGAACGGGGCGTCGCACGTGCCGCAGTAACTGACGCCGTAGCCTGTCAGGCGTTTCTCGCCGGGGACCTCGAGGCGACGGTACTCGGAGCCGACAGCCAGGATCATCGTGCGGCCGCGGTGGCGCTGGTCGCCGACGTAGGCGTCGACGCAGCCGTCCGCGGGATGCGGGGCGATTCGCGTGACCTGGGCCTGCGTGACGATGTCTGCCCCGAATCGCGCGGCCTGCTCCGTGAGGCGGTCCGAGAGTTCCATGCCGCCGATCGGCTCCGGGAACCCGGGATAGTTTTCGACGCGGGCGGTCGTCAGGATCTGGCCGCCGGGTATCTGGCGCTCGAGGACCCGCGTGCAAAGCCGCTCGCGCACCGAGTAGATGGCGGCGGAGAGGCCGGCGATGCCGGCGCCGATGATGAGCACATCGCACATGCCGCTGGCGTCGGGAGCGGGGGCGGGGATCGGCGGTTCGGGCATAAACTCAGGTACCTCCATGTTTAGCCGTCGCCGGCACGGCGACGGCCGTCGAGCCCGTTTAGCCGTCGCCGCACACGGCGACGGTAATCATCGCGGCCGTGTGCGGCCACGGCTAAACGAGCGCGACGGCTAAACGTGTTCGACAAACTCGCGCACTGCCCGCATCGCGTCGGGGGCGGCCCGGGTGTCGATCGTACAGGTCGAACCGAGAACGAACGGGCGGCCGGCCATGGCGTCGCGTGCGGCACGGGCCTGGCGGAGGAGCATCTCCTTGCTGCCCGGCTCGATGAACAGCCGCCGGTCCAGGCCGCCGACGAGGGCCTTGCCAACTATGCGCAGTGGGTCTCCGCACCCACCGCGCACGTCTGAGCGCGGCGGGTCGGGAGACCCGCCGCGCTCCACTTGCCGGGCCATGTCGGCCAGGCCGGGGTTGGACGGCTCGGCAGTGTCCCAGTTCAGGAGCGCCACGGGGTAATCCGCGAGTTCGCGCACCAGCGCCTGGGCCTTGCATACGTGCAGCAGGTTCAGCGGCGCGTCGCGGACGGCGGCAAGGACCTCCAGGTCGTACGGCCGGCCGAACTCCTCGTACTGCTCGGGCGTGAAGTTGGCGCGCGTGGCCATGTGCGTCGTGGCCAGGAATATGCCGTCGGCCCCGGCCTCGATGCAGCGTGCGGCAAAGTCGGCGAAGGTGTCGGTGATCGTGCGCAGGCCCACGTGCACGAGCGGCGGGTCCTGGGCGATGAGGGCCGCCAGGCCCTGCGGGCCGCCGGCCAGGTCGGCCGCGATCGACATCGGCGTAAAGACCGTCATCAGCATAGGCTCGTCGGGGCCGAGGGCCTTGCGGAGGTCGGCCACGGCCGCCAGGTGATCGGCCAGGACGGGGGCTTGCGGCCCTGGCGTCAGGCGCTTAAGTTGGCGGAAATCCTCGGGCGCGTGGATGCGGGCGCGGACGAGCGTCGGCGGGATGTGCTCGTTGCCGGAGCGCTCGTAGTGGTTCCCCCAGTCCTCGACGTGGTAACTGGCGCGCGGGTTGATCTTCAGGAAGTCCCAGTCGTAGGTGCGCTGCCAGCGGAGCATGGCCCCGACGAGGCCCTCGCGCGTGGTCTCCTCGACGAAAAAGTGCCGCCAGAGGGACACGGGCAGGCGGTCCACGGGGCGGCCGGCGACGGCGGCCGCAAGACGCTCGCGCTTCGTCAGGGTATCGGCCATACTTCGATGGTAAGGCACGGGCGTACGCACACGCAAGCCCTATCTGACGCACGCCGCCGCGATTGACGTTGACGTGCCGCCGGGCGGCGGTTTAGAATCGGCGCCTTGGGGCCGGCGCAAACGAGCGGCCTGAGCCAGTCCAGGCGCATCATAAGGAGTTCGCCCATGACGGACACACCACAACCTCCCGCCCCGCCGCCCGCCGCAGGCAACGGGGCAGGACAGCCGCAGGTCCAGCCTTTTTCGCGCGGGCCGCTGGCGCCGCCGCCGGCCCCAAAACCCGCGAGACGCGTGAGCGCCTTGACGGTCATCGCCCTGGTGCTGCTGGGCCTTTCGCTGGCGGCCAACGCGGTCCTCGTCATCGCGCTGGTGGCGATGGCGGGGTTCTCCGGCATTGACGGCTTCGGGTATACCGAGGATGCCTACGTTGAGCGCGTCATCGAGAAGGGCTCGTCGTCGAACAAGATCGTGGTGATCCGCGTCGAGGGGATCATCGAGGAGTCGATGGCCGAGGCCCTGCGCCTTCAGTTGCAGCGGGCCGCGCACGACCGGTCCGTCAAGGCCGTCATCCTGCGCATCAACTCGCCGGGCGGGGGCCTGACGGCCAGCGACATGATCTACCACGACGTCAAGACAATCCTGGAGGAGAAGCCGGTCATTGCGGCGATGGATTCGGTGGCGGCATCGGGAGGATACTACGTCGCCTGCGCCGCCGACAAGATCGTCGCCCAGCATACGACCATCACGGGCTCGATCGGCGTCATCGGCGAGTTCTTCTTCCTGAACGGCCTCCTGAAGGACAAACTGGGCGTCCAGGTCGTCACGCTGAAGATGGGCGACCAGAAGGACTGGCCGAACATGTTCGCGGCCGACATGCCGCCCGAACAGCGCGACTACCTGATGGACACGCTCCTGAGGCCCGGCTATGACCGCTTCGTCGACACGGTGTCGGAGGCCCGCGAGATCAAGCGCGACGAGGTCCTGAAACTGGCCACCGGCCGCGTCTTCATGGCTCCCGAGGCCAGGAAGAACAAACTGATCGACGAGATCGGCTACTTCGACCAGGCCATCAAGATCGCCGAGCAGGAGGCGGGCATCTCCGGGGCACGCGTCGTCGAGTACATCCAGCCGTTCCGGCTGCTCGACATCCTGGGCGCATCGGCCAAGACGAGCACGCTGCTGAACTTCAGCCGCGAGAAACTCTCGAACCTCGCCTCGCCGCGCATCATGTACCTGTGGACCGGGTACTGACGCGCACGAGCCCGAACGCACAAGCAATGGCACTCGAGCCCCGACCGTAAGGTCGGGGTTACGTTAGTCGGCCATCGAGCGTTTCGGCACGCGAGGGTATGACCCCGACCTTACGGTCGGGGCTCGACCTATATGTTGCCCGGAGTGCCGCGTGAAGAAGCCGCAAAAAGAACTGACGACGACCCGCTCGGCGGAGGCCCTGGCCCGCGCCGAGGCCCTGATGCCGGGGGGCGTATCGAGCCCCGTTCGGGCCTACCGCGCGGTGGGCGGGCGGCCGCTCTTCATCGCTTCCGGCAGCGGCTCGAAGATACGCGACGTCGACGGCAACACCTTCATCGACTACGTCATGAGTTGGGGCCCGCTCATCCTCGGGCACGCCCCGCCGCGCGTCGTCGAGGCCGCACGCAAGGCTCTGGAGGCCGGGGCATCGTTCGGCGCGCCGACCGTCCGCGAGATCGAACTAGCGGAGCGCGTTGCGGCGGCCTACCCGGCCGTCGAGCAGGTCCGCTTCGTCAATTCCGGCACTGAGGCCACGATGAGTGCCGTGCGCCTGGCTCGCGGCGCCACTGGCCGGCCGGGGATCATCAAGTTCGAGGGGTGCTACCACGGGCACGTCGATGCCCTGCTCGTAAAGGCCGGGTCCGGCGCGATGACGTTCGGGACGCCTTCCAGCCCCGGCGTGCCGCCCGAGGTCACGCAGCACACGCACGTGGCCACGTTCAACGATCTCGGGAGTGTCGATCGCATCCTGGCGGCCGCCAGCCGCGAGATCGCCGCCATCATCGTCGAGCCGGTCGTGGGGAACATGGGCGTCCTGCCGCCGGAGCCGGGCTTCCTGACGGGCCTGCGTGCCCTGGCCGACAAGCACGGCGTGATTCTTATCTTCGACGAGGTGATGACGGGCTTCCGGGTGGCGCGGGGCGGGGCCGCGCAGCGGTACAACGTGCGGCCGGACCTGGTGACGCTCGGCAAGGTCATCGGCGGCGGGCTGCCG
>JAPLMO010000105.1 GCA_026386995.1 Planctomycetota bacterium
ATACTCGGCGTAGAAGCCGTGGATGTTGTAGTGGGCGATGAAGCCGCAGTGCAGGTGGAGATGCTGATAGAGCCGCCTGGTGAAATGGGACTGGCGAAGCCCGTGCCGCAGGAACCTCTCCCAGTCCTTCAGCACGAGCCCCTTCTGGCCAGCCGTCATGAACTCGGCGTCGGTGAACATCACTGCTCACCTCCGTCCGCGCCGTCCCGAAACATCTCCGGGGCGATCTCCGCGAGCGTCTTGGGCATCCAGTGCAGGTCACGCTCGATAGCGAGGCCCATCGGACCACGGGCGCTTTGGAGTTCCGACAAGCTGAAGTACCCGAGTTCCTTTTCCTGCCCTTCGACCAGACCGAAGAACATGTCATGGCCGTCAAACTCCGTGGCGTACCACGTCCAGGAACTGTCCGGAGTGAAGAACTTCACGTGGACTACCGCCTTCCCGCCCTTGCCGTCCTGGCTACCGATGGGCGGCAGGTGCTTTCGGATCTCCTTGGTGAGTAGTTGCATCCGGTGCGGTCGCTTGCGCGCGGCGCCTTCCTGCAAGGGTCTTGAGACCGTGGCTGCACCGACGCAGATCGTCCGACCCGGCGGCAACTCCAGATCCTGGGCCATGCCGCCAAGGAACGCGGCCATGTTCTGCTCCTGCTTCGCGCGTGAAACGGGGTCGGACTCGCAGGCCGGGATCGGCTTTCCGATCACTTCCACCTGCTCCGGGTCGAGTTCCAGCACCACGCGGCCGTTCTCCTCCGAGTACCACTCAAAGTACGGGTTATGTGGACCTCCGCATAACCCCTAATATGCGGTGTTCGCCGTTATGTAGAGTTGCATTGTGATCTCCCTCCTTTTCCTGCGGATTTCCATTCGCTAACGTCGCATAACGAAGGGCCGAGCTAGCCGCCCGTGTGGACGGCGAGCGTACGTGCCCTGCCTCCCGCCGCGCATCGTGCGTGGCTCCAGATGAAAGGAGACTGTTATGCGGCGCATTCTGTGTCAACAATCGCGGTTCAAGGAACTGGTTACGGGGTATCTCTCCAGCCTTGCAGCCCAGGGCTACAAGCAGAAAACGCTCTGTCTATATGAGCGGAGTCTGCTCCGGTTTGGGGGATTCGTCGAGGAACAGCAGGTACGCGATCTCAACCGGATTGAGGATTGGATCAGTCCCTTCATTGCGCACATCAAGTCGACCGGGCATGGGCCAGATCTTTGGCGATCGATGCTCAGACGGTTCCTGCTTCACCTGCAGCGGGAGGGACTCCTGGCACCTCCGGCTGTTACGTCGCCAGCTTTCCCGAACCAATCGATTGTTGATAAGTATGTCAGTTTTCAGCGCGACCATCGCGGTGTGTGCGTTGAGTATGCCAAGAGCACGCGGCAATACTGTGCGGCGTTTACTCGTTACCTAGCCGAGCGCGGCGTGGCCAATCTGGGAGCCATCCGGCCAGAGGCCATCCAGGGATTCATCACCTCGCTGGGCTGCCGTTACCACCGCAAGACGATGAGTCAGTTCTGCTCCGTCTTGCGGGGGTTCCTCCGCTACCTGTATCGGCAGGGCATCACATCCAAAGACCTGGCGCCGCTGGTGACCGCGCCGCGGCTGTTCCGACAAGAAGAGTGCCCCCGATTCCTAACGCGTTTGGAGGCACAAGCGGTGCTCTCTGTCGTGGACCGACAGACGCGGCAGGGCCGACGGGACTACGCCATGCTGTGTCTGCTTCTGGTCTACGGGTTGCGCGGTATCGAAGTGATACGGCTGCAGATCGACGACATTGATTGGCGGAACGAAGAACTACGCATTTGCTCGCGGAAGGCGGGCAACAGCACCGTCTATCCACTGGCGCCTTCGGTGGGCAATGCAATCTTGGCTTACCTCCGAAACGGCCGTCCCACGAGCACACACCGCCAGGTGTTCCTCTCGACCAAACCGCCGTTCCCGCCCTTGGCCTACACTTGTGCCTTGGGCTGTCTGACGAGGAAGTACATGGCTCGGGCAGGTATGCGGGTTGACCGGCCAGGTACGCACACCTTCCGCTACTCGTGCGCCCAGAGACTTCTTGACGAAGGCACCCCATTGAAGTCCATCGGGGACTATCTCGGGCATCGCAGTCTAGAGTCCACCCAACGGTACACGAAGATAGACGTTGAGCACCTGAGGGCGGTTGCCACCAGCGACGGGGAGGACTTGCTATGAGTGGTGAATACCAGAGCAGCGAAGTGAGCAGGGCTGACGCCGAGCGTATCCTGCGGTGTCATCTGGGGTCGTTGTCCGACCAGGATTCGGGAACCGAGCAGTTGCATCGTCACGCAGTCCAGCAGTTCCTGGGGTTTGCCCGCACGGCGACTTCGCAAAAGAGCAGGCTGGTCATCAACGAGCCGGCCCTTGTCAAATGGATCGTCCACACATCCGACGGTGCCGCTGCGAGCTACGCCGCCAAGCAGTTCCAGGCACTCGACCGCTACCTGGACGCGGTCGTCCGTGCCGGCCTGATGACCTCAAACCCCATGGCAGCGTTCAAGATCAGCCACGGCAACCGGAACTGGACAGAGATCGCACGGGCGGCTCAATCGCACGATCCCGAAAAGGCCCTGGCCAGCCTACGAGTTGACCTGCCATCACCGGGTCCTCTGCATGAACACCTGCAAACCTACCTCAGGCTTCACCGTGCTGTCGGCAAAAACTATAAACTCAACGAAGAGGCACTGGGTACCTTGGACCGGTTCCTTCGGTCGCAGGCCGTTGCCTCTGTTGGAGACGTAACCCCCGAGGTAATCCGACGTTGGACGGACCAGATGACCTGTGGTCCGGTGCGTCGCCTCCAAATGGTGCGTATGGCACGAAGGTTCTTTGAACATCTCCTGGCCGTAGACGTCATTGTCCAGAACCCCTTGGGCGCTGGAATGGGGTACGACGAGAGGGCGCCGAAAACCTCCTTCCGGCCGTTCATCTTCACCCAGCAACAGATGGCAGCCATCCTCGACGCGGCCAAGCGGTTGCCCCGGAACCACCTCTTCCCATTACGTCCCCAGGTCAGCCACACCCTGATCGCCATGCTCTACGTTCTCGGGCTTCGTGTCGGCGAGGCTTGCCGCCTGCGTTTGCGGGATGTGGATCTGGATCGTGGAATCCTTCTCATCCGCCAAGCCAAATTCCACAAGAGCCGCATGGTGCCGTTTGGGCCAAGAATGGGCGACCTCCTGCGACGATACATTGATGCTCGCCACACGGTGCTTCAACCGGTCAAGGACGAAGACCCGCTGTTCGTGGCGCTCTGGCGCAAGCCCCTGGCCAAGACAACCCTCAGCCTGATCTTCCGTCACCTGCTCACCGCCATCGGCATCACCCGCAACAAGGAACGCTGCGGACCCCGCCTTCACGATCTTCGTCACGCTTTCGCCGTGCACCGTCTTTTACGCTGGTACCGTGACGGAGTCGATGTGCAGAGTCGGCTCATGGAGCTCTCGACCTTCATGGGGCATGTCGAGATCCGCTCAACCGAAGTCTATCTGACGATCACGGCGGACCTTCTGAAGGAGGCGAATGACCGCTTTCACCGGCGGTTCGGCCATGTGGCGGGCGAGGAGGTGGCACCATGAACGCCGGCACCTATCTGGCCCCCTACGTGCGATCGTTCTTCGAAGACCACCTGGTCTGCCGGCGAAACGTCGCTGGCAACACCATCCAGAGCTACCGCGACGCCATCAAGTTGTTCCTGGCGTACGTCGCTACCAGCCTGAAGAAACCTGCCATGCAGGCACTCGTCACCGATGTTACGGAATCGGTCGTACTGGGCTTCCTCGCGGACCTTGAGCGCCGTCGCGGCAACTCCATTCAGACCCGCAACCATCGCCTCACGTCACTACGGCGTCTGTACGAGTACATCTCCCGCCAGGAACCCTTGCTGCTCGATCATTGCCGCAGGATCGCCACAATTCCTCTCAAACGGGGAGCCGCGTTGCCACAGATGCAGTACCTCACCAAGGAAGAGATCGGTGCCGTGTTCGGCGCGGTTGATCGACGGGCCCCACGGGGGCAACGCGATTACGCCCTGCTTCTGTTCATGTACAACACCGGGGCACGGGTACAAGAGGCGGCCGACACCCGGGCTTCATGGTTGTCACTTCAGGCACCCTGCAAGGCCGAGATCCTGGGCAAAGGCCGTAAGTGGCGCACTTGCCCGCTCTGGCCAAGCACCGCGCAGGCCCTGAAGCAGTTACTGCAGAGCCGCGTGCCGCTCGAACAAGACGATCATGTGTTCCTCAATCGTTTTGGCCGTCCGATCAGTCGCTCCGGCATCGAGGACATCCTTCGGAAGTACACCACCGTGGCTGGCTGTGCGATGGCAGGTCTGAAAAACAAACGCGTGACCCCACACACCATCAGGCACACGACGGCCATGCATCTGCTTCAGTCCGGGGTGGATGTCAATGTGATCCGCAGTTGGCTTGGCCACGCCAGCATCGCCACGACGAACCACTATGTCGAGATCGACCTGGAAATGAAGGCCCAAGCGATGAAGACCTGTGAAGTGACGGAGGATCCCGGCATCGGGAAACGCTGGCGCTCGAGTCCGGAGATACTTACTTGGCTTGATTCCCTCTAACATTATGTGGAGAACTACCATGCCCAGAGAACCGCCGCAAAGCATTCAGAAACCCCAAGACCGCATAACGGCGAACACCGCATATTACGGGTAGGCCACGTAGTCCTGCGGCGGCAGCCCGGCGGTCATATCGCCGACGTTACCGATCTGCGTTGGCGAGAAGCCATCCAGGTACTTCGCGCGGTCGCCGTCATGCGTTGGGTTCGGGTTGCGCAGGCGGACCTTCGTTCCTCGAATGTCGCGATGAAAGTCGCCAGCCAGGTCCAACTTCACCACTTCTTTCATGCCGACGAACCGGAGCCACCCTGTCACCTTCCCAAGGACGCTGTTGTCCAGTTCGCCACTGATCAAGTTCTCGTGCGGTCTCCAAGCCATTGTCCAGCTCCTTAAGAACAAGGTGCATGGGGGGCAGGCCTCGCCGTGAGGACTGCCGTGGGGTAATAAGGGAAGCATCCGCTGCTTCGGTGCGGATGGTCAGCCTGTGCTGAGATCAACCGGGTCTCGTGCTGTGCAAGGGAACCGAGTTTGAGGAATGTGGAATCAAATGAGCAGGAAGGGGGATTTTGACCCCCTCAAGGTTCTGCGGCAGGTTGAACGCGCCGGAACATAGGGCCCTTGGCGAGGGGGCCTTTTTAAGCCGCCCCCTGCAGCGTGCCGAACGTGCCGACACCCCAAGGCCCAAGAACCTGGCATGAGGTGGCCTCCATGGATGTTCTACGCGGTGCGGCAGCCTTTCTTTTCGGTACAAGTTGCGCGGCTTCCGTAGAGAGACATGTCCCCCTCGATGACGGCCTTTGTGAGAAGCCAGTTGCAGGCTGGGGGCCAAGGTTCCTTCAGGTAAACCGCAACCCTTATAAGCGGTTGGCGCCAATAGAGACTCATGGGAGTAAGGTTGGCGGAGACCCAGCAGTTGGCACTAGAGCGAAGCATAGATGTGCCTGCCCTGGCCGCGCGGCTGGACCGAGCGGACATCCTGCTTCTACGTGAATTCTACCTGACCGGCCGGCCGTTCCCCGACGACACCGAAACCTACATTCTGCGTCTGTTGGCCGACAGGGTCCGCCGGGGCAACGGTCCCCTGGGAAGGCTTTCTTACGGCGCTATTCGCCGCCGCCTCGAAAACCTGGTGAGTGTTGGCCTGTTGGGCCGAATTGCCCATACCAATCCAGCCGCCTATTACCCTCTGGATTGGGCAACAGGGCCGGTCCGAAAGATCATCCTTCTTTGTGCGGCCGATTTCGTCGGCGTCTGGAGGGGCCAGGAGGGAAGAGGGTCATGAAGCAAGGCAGGCCGGCGGCCCGGGAAGAGTTTCGGCGTGAGATTCTTAACGCGCTCGGCGGTTACCAGTACCCCGCCACCATCTCAACGGTCAAAGGGCTTCTCAATGCCCGACGCCTGCGGCCATGTGGCTGGGACACGGTCCAGAAGTACCTCCAGGAGTTGGCGGAGGAACGGCTGGTTCTGCGGCAGGCCCTGCCTACCGAGCGCGGCCGCAAGCCGTTGGTGGTCTATATCGGCCGATCCCGGCCAACCGAGAGCAGCCGCGACTTTCTGGGAACTTTTTCCAGGGATGGAAATTAGGTAGTGCGCCATGGTCCCCTGGCATTGCGTTGCCAGCATGGACACTCGCCGCGGACACTCCTTCTGGCCTGAGGCGAACTGATAAGCGGGAGAGAAAACCGTGCGTGCGGCGTTTTTGTAGTAAGTAGTGTAACTATAACAGTGTAATATAATAAAGAAGAGAAAGAGAAGAGAGAGTGGTGTTTGTAGGGCTGGAGGAGATGGTGTACCACCTGTTTTCCGTGCGGTGAAAATCTTCCCAGAAAACCCGCAACATCTTCCCAGAAAAGGTTGAACATCTTCCCAGAAATTCCGGCACTGTGGGGGTGAGCAGCGGCAGGCATATAAACAGGGCCAGCCAATAATCAGGCATGGAGCACCTTGCCCGAGAGTTGGCGCGTCTGGCCTGGCAACTGGAGCGTGACGCTGCTGACCTTGCGGACTGGGCGAACCGGTCGAACCGTTCGGATGAGTCGCCTGTTGCGGCAAGCCTCGATCGCATCGAATGCCGCCTCGGCGCCGTTCACGAGCACACAAGCGAACTCCTCCGCCGCGTGCCGGTGGAGTTGGACAAGGCGATCGCGGATCTCAGGCAGGCCCTCCTGGTGCGGCTGGATGAGGCGACCGGGGCGAATGGGTCGGCTGAGTCGCAAGACCAACCAGGGGCGACTCGGGCGACCGAGACGACTCAGTCGCCTCAGGCAGCCATCCGGGCGCTTACGCCGCAGGAGCGGCGGGTGTTCCAAGTGTGTTTTCAATCCGGACTTCTCTCATACCACGATATCGCCGGGCATCTGGACATTACGCCGACGGCCGCCAAGAACCTCGTCAACCGGATTTTCCAGTCGGGTGTGAAGCGGTCGCTCTTTGCCAAGGAGTATCAACACGGTGTGGTCCGCGTGGGGGTTCAGTCAGGCATCCAAGAGCGTATTCTGGGAAGCCATGCCCGTGAAGCG
>JAPLMO010000360.1 GCA_026386995.1 Planctomycetota bacterium
GGAGTCGCCCAGCGTGGCCGGGTGGAGCACGATGCCCTTGCGCTTGATCTCGTCGGGGTCCAACTGGATGACGGCCAGGTCGGTCCACGGGTCGGCGCCCACGCGGCGGGCCCGGACGCGTTCCTTGTTGTTGAGGACGCAGGTGAGCTCATCGGCGCGGCCGGCGACGTGGTAGTTCGTCAGGACGTGTCCTTGCTCGTCGAAGATGACGCCCGAGCCCGTGCCGCCGACGCGGCGGCGTTCGCCGCTCACGTACTCGCTCCGCCGCGCATCGATCCGGACCGTGGCCGGATAGACCCGGTCGCGGGCCACCTTGCGGGCATCCTCAAGAGCGACGTAGACCTGGGTCCCCGACCGCTCGGGGCCGCAGCCCGCCAAGAGGGCCGCGGCCAGGATGGGCACAACACACGCCGGCAGTAAGTGCTTCACGGTGCGGCCCTTTCGTGGGGCGTCCTTACGGCTAGTCTACGAACGCGCCCGCGCGGCCGCAAGAAGAACCGCTGCAAATTAGCGCGGCGGGTCTCCGTACCCGCCGCGCACAGATGCACAGTCGCGTATGGCGCGGTGGGTACGGAGACCCACCGCGCAAAGGATTCGGCGGACAGAACTCCTTGGGGTTCTACGTTAGTGGTCGTCATGGTGCTCGTGCCCGCCGGCGCAGCAGGAATCGTGCGCGTGCTCGGGCTTGTCGCAGTCGCTCGCTTGGGGGACGGCTGCCGGCCTGCCGCAATCGGCCGACGAGCAGCACGTCGCCGGGGCCGTGCGCCACGGCGCGTGACGCCAGGCCCATCGGCCAAGCGAGACGGCCAGGAACACCGCCAGCAGTGCGGCGCCAGGCGCCAGGAGCCACGGCGGCACCAACTCGTGGCCCTCGCCGGCGAAGACGTTGACGTTGAGCGCCCCGACCACCAGATCAAAGATCGCGCCGCACACAAGACTCACCGCCGCAATCGTGGCGACATAAAGCACCGCCGAGGCCTTTCCGAGCATCCGGCTGACCACGAGAACCGTTGCAACGTTCGTCGCCGGCCCCACCAGGAGGAACACCAGCGCCGCCCCCGGATTCAGCCCCTTGGCCACCAGCACGGCCGCCAGCGGCGTCGAGGCCGTCGCGCAGACGTACATCGGCAGCCCCACCACCAGCATCACGAGCATGGCGGTCCACGGGCTGCCGAGGTACTGCTCGAAGAAGTTGTCGGGGACGAGCGCGGCCATGATGCCGGCCGCCAGGAGGCCCAGCGCCAGCGACGGCCCGAGGTCGTCGCCCATGTCGTAGAGAACGAACGTCCAGAATCGGCTCCAGCGGGTCGGCTTTGCGATGTGCTCGCAGTCGCTCGAGTTGCAGATGGTGCAGAGCGGCCCGGCCACGACGGCGGGCGGCTCGTGGCGGTCGCGCAGCGTCTCGAAGAACCCCGCAGTCAGCGCCGTCAGGACCGCCGCCACCGGCCGCACGATCGCCATGACAGGCCCCATCAGGGCCCACGTGACGGCGATGCTGTCGACGCCGGTCTCAGGCGTGGAGATGAGAAAGGAGACGGTCGCCCCGCGCCCCGCGCCTTTGTTGCGAAGCGCGCAGGCCGCCGGCAGGACGCTGCAACTGCACAGCGGCATCGGCGCCCCCAGAAGGGCCGCCTTCAGGACCGATCCAAAGCCGCGGCCGCCCAGGTGCCTGACGAGCCAGTCGCGGGAAAGAAACAGGTGGATCAGCCCGGCCGCCAACATGCCGAAAATGACGTAGAACCCGGCATCGTAAAGGATGCCCCACGCCCCGTCGGCTGCGCGCATAAGGATTTCGCTCACGTTCGCCCTTTCGGCCGTCCTGCGTATTTATCGGCGGTTCTGCTTCATGAATTGTAGGCTTCCCGAACAGGATAGAGAAAGGGCGGCAGTCCCGCGCCTGCCGCCCTTCAATGTGAGCAAGAGATTACTTCCTGCGACTTCTCCGCAGAAGTGCCAGCCAGCCCGCGGCCAGCAGCGAGAGCGTGGCGGGCTCGGGAACTGGTGTGAGAAGGTAACCGTGAGGTCTTCCGTCGGGGGCATACCCTGCCCGCCCGACGGCCGCCTGCCCGCCCCATACAGGGACCGAAAACTACCGGCGGCGACTCCGCGCCGCCGGCTGGGATTGTTCGGGGGACGCGATACTTGTCTCCGCGTGCTTTCTCGGCGCGCGAAACGTGGCAAGTCGGTCCGTCTTGTTTATCCCGCAGGCCAATGTGAAACAATGGCGAAACCGCCCGCGAGGCCTGAACGGCAACGGCATGGAGAATATCGAACAAGGAAGGTGGCGGACCTGAAATAGACCACGGCTTGCGCACCCATTTTGTATCGGCACGCAAGCCGTGGCAAATGACTGCTGACAGCCCGCCGGACTACTTGTCCGTTTTCTTCTTTGCGGTCGGATTAGTGGGCGGTTTTACTGTGGCGTACTTACTGGACTTCGCCGGGGCCTTGCCGGCCGGCGCGGCGGTGGCCTCTGGTAAATGCGATATGCCGTCGGCAGGACGCGAACAAGAGAAGCGGGGCCGCCCCTTGGGTTGGCCCCGCCTCGTAGCGCGACCGGATACCCCTCATCCGCGCCGCGATTTCTAACGCTTGCCAACACTACAACGCTGCTTTGCGCGGCGGGTACGGAGACCCGCCGCGCAAATCGTGATGTTCGTTATCCTCGAACTTGAAACTTGTAACTTTGAACCTGGAACTTTCTTTTCAGTGCCTGTGCGGCAGGATGCGGCCGCCTGCCGGATCGTAATCGTAGGGCCGGCCGTACGTGCATCGGGGCATCCCTTTCGGGAACCGTTCCTTGTCGGCCTCGACGAACTTCACGAGGTCGGCCAGAGTTGCCGGAGTCCGGCCGCCCGACTGGGCCGCGTAATGCTCGACGGCAGCCGTCAGCAGCGCCACGTTTGAGCGGCACTCACAACCCCGCGTTTCGCCGGAGTAGACGAAGTGCGGAATGGCCGCCGCCGCCACAAGGCCGAGGATCAGCAGCACCAACAGCACTTCCAACAGGGTAATGCCTCGAGTATTCCAACGCGCCATTCCACAACCCCTCATTAAGCCCACCCCAAAGTTCAATGCGATTCGCGGCGTGTACGTATTTAGCGTGCCATGCAAGCATTGTCATTCTGAGCGAGCGCTAGCGAGCGAAGAATCTCGGCCACCCTAACGGCGAGATTCTTCGGCCCCGTAAACGGGGCCTCAGAATGACAGCGCTAAACACGTACCGCGGCGTGCGGGCGAGGCATGCCTCGCCTCTACGCTCTCAAATCGCCCGCGACTGGGGCCTTACGCGTGCGAATATGCAGGGAACCGGCCGGCGACGGCACTTCAGAGGCTTCCACAGGGCATGTAGGGGGGCCCTAGATCGTAGGGGGCGTTCTTCACACTCTTCAAATATCGACACGGGACGGCGGGGGACTTTAGGACTTCGGGCCCGGCGAGCGCGTGCCCGTAAAGATTCTTTCGCGGCGGGTCGGGTTGAAGGGTCGCCCGGGCGATAGACCTGCCGCGCGACACTTGCCCAAGCGGTGTTTTGGCGGCAGAACCGCGCCGCCCGTGTTATGGGACCCAGCCGCTCAGTGAAAATGGTGGGTACAGAGCACCCACCCTACATGAACGGCAATTCCCCCGGAGACCCACCGCGCGAAGGCTTAAGTTGCGATGTAGTACCAGTCGCCGACCCGCTACTGGCCTTCCCTGGTGCTGGCGTTCAGGAGTTTCTTGTTGGAGGGGTACTTGGCCATGGCCGCCAGGAGCGATTCCAGGGCCTCCTGGGGCTTGGAGTCTGCCAAGCGGCGGCGGATGGCGTAGCGTTTCTTGAGGTCTTCGGGCGTAACGAGCCGCTCTTCCTTGCGTGTGCCGGAGGCCAGGATGTCGATCGCCGGGTACAGCCGCCGCTCGGCCAGTTCGCGCGACAGAACCAGTTCCATGTTGCCGGTGCCCTTAAACTCCTGGAAGATGAGTTCGTCCATGCGGCTGCCGGTGTCGACGAGGCAAGTGGCGACGATCGTGAGGCTGCCGCCGTTCTCGATTTTGCGGGCGGAGCCGAACATGCGTTTCGGCTCCTCGAGTGCCCGGATGTCCACACCGCCCGACATCGTGCGGCCGCTGGAGGGGATGGCCTTGTTGAACGCACGCCCGAGGCGCGTGAGGCTGTCCAGGAACAACACCACGTCGTGGCCGAACTCGACCATCGCCTTGGCCTTGCCGAACGCCATGCGGGTCAGACGCACGTGCTGCTCGACGTCCATGTCGTTGGAGGAGGCGAGGACCTCGGCGCCCGTGGTGCGGCGGAAATGGGTAACCTCTTCCGGCCGCTCGTCCACCAGGAGCATCATGACCTGCACGTCGGGGTAATTCTTGCGGACGGCCGCGGCCATGTGTTCCAGGAGGATGGTCTTGCCGGCCCGCGGCGGGGATACGATGAGCGCCCGCTGGCCCTTGCCGACGGGGGTCAGGAGGTCAATGACGCGGGTCGTCAGGGGCTCCGGCCCGGTCTCCAGCCACAGGACCTCGACGGGGTCGATCACGGTGAGGCTGTCCCACGGCTTCAGGGTGATGAACTCGTCGGGCGTGTGGCCGCAGATGCGGGCGACGGATGCCAGTTGGATGCCCCGGCCGCGCGGGTCGCGCTGCGTCGGGCCTTCCAGGACAAGACCCGTCCGGAGGCGCAGTTTGGAGACGAGGTTGGGCGGCACGAAGATGTCGCCCGTGGCAGGGCGGAAATCGCGGTCGGATTGCCTCAGGAACCCGTATCCGCCGCCGCGCGTCGGGCCGCGGCCGGCCGAGGGTTCGCGTTCCTGAAGTTCAAGCACGCCACAGGCGGCGTTCTGAGCGGACTCTGCCATGCTGCCTCCATCGGTGGCCGCAAAAAGCGACTTGCCGGAAGGAAATGGGGATCAGCGAAAACATCGAACACCTTAAGGATACACGCGGCCCCGTTGGAAGTCCATAGAAAAGCTACTTGATGCGCTCGAGCATGGTGCGGGCATCGGCGGCCTGCTGGCTTTGCGGAAAATCGGAAATGACCTTCGTGCAGTACTGGCGCGCCAGGTCCGGGCGGCCGGCCCTGAAGTACCCATCGGCCATTTTCATCAGGGCGCGGGCCTTCGTGTCGGCATCCACGGCCTTGATGCGGGCCATGAGTTCCGCATCTTTCTCAAGGCGCGACCGGGCCTCCACGGCTTTGCGGCCGGGTTCGGTCTCGCCCCCCTGCTGCGCGATGCGGCCGTATATCTCGTAAGCATGGCCCAGGAGGTCCAGCCGCGCGGTCTTCCGGTCGGCCTCGGTCATCTCCTTCGGCCTGACAGTCGCGGCAATGACACCCGGCACCTTGTCGGCCGGCGGCGGGGCCGGAGCGGCCTTGCCGGCAGGCGGTTTCTCGGCTGCGGGCGGCTTGGCGACCGCTTCGGCCTGCGATTCCAGCGCCTGGGCCTTCTTCAGGTCCTCCGCCAGGCGCCCCGCCTTCAACTTCGCCTGGAACGACGGGTCGACCTCCAACTGCCGCGCGAGGGTCCCGGCGTCCTTGGCGACGCCCAGGCCGCTGTAGATGCGGGTGATGCGTTTCAATTCGTCCAGGCCCGCCACCGGGTCCTCGCCGCCCGCCAACTGCCGCGCGACCTCCAGTTCCTTCTTGGCGTCTTCCGAGATGACCTTCAGTTCGTTGAAGGCCAGTTCGGGATACTCGGTGTCGCACCGCGTCTTGGCGGCCCAGATGAAGAACCTGACGGCGTCGGCCAGGTTGCCGGCCGCGCGGGCCTTAACGCCGTCCTTGTACCACCCTTCGACTTGTTGGCGGATCTTGGCCTTGCGGGTCTCGGGGTCCTCCTCGATGGTACCCGTGCCGATGCCGGCCCGTAGCGGCCCCGCCGTAGCAAGAAGCAGAAAAACAACCAATATCCAACGCAGAGAACGCTGAGAGAAGACTGAGCGCGAAGAGAAGAGAGGAGGAAGACCGCGATGCCACGGCGGCCTGTGCCGTTCATTCTGCATTCTGCATTCTGCATTCCGCACTGGCTTCACGCTGCACTCCCGCAATGCCAGCGACGCCCCAGGCCGGAGAGAACTCAGGTCTCAACCCTCTCAATCAACGTTTGCGTCTTCAGGATCGTGCTCTCGGCCGGGAAGCCGTGCCAGGTGTGGACCAGGAGGCCCCTGCCCCTGGGCTCCGGGACGGCGTACGAGAACGGCCTGCGGGCGACCTCGCGCGGCTCTTCCGAAAAGAGGTGGCCCTGGCGGGCCGACGCCAACAGGTCTTCGGCCTCTCTCATGTACGTGCCGGCGCTCTCGGTATCCACCTGGTACGCCATCGTGTAGAGGATAGGCCCGCGGGTCTCCAGACGGTGCTCGTGTTCGCGCACCAGGTCGAGGGTCTTCACCAGGCCGCGCTTGGGTAGTTCCAGGGTGCGCGGCACAAGTACCTCGGTGACCGCCTCGGGGCCGTCGATGAAGGTGACAACGTGGCCGACGTCCAGCAGCCAGACCTCGAACTCGAATCCGGAGTGGCTGAACGCGCGTCGGGCCCGGATGGTAAAGAATTCCGGATGCAGCGTGCGCAGAAAGAGGCTGAGCCTCAGGTCCGCGACGACGGTCTGTTTGCCGCTTGTGCTCATAGTGCTCCCACAGGAAATTATACGGTATTCCGGCCGCCGAGCAACCGGAGGATACGCCGAAAAGTATTGCGTCTCGGGGGGCAAGGGGTCAGGAGCCTTACAGATAGGGCTCCTGACCCCCTCGTTAGTGACGCGATACGCCGAAAACGGCCTTTTCGGCGTCCGGTCGCCACGGCCAGCCGCCAAGCGGTTTGACTTTCCGGGTTTTTGATGCATAATCCCCTAACCGCCGCCGTCCCACCGGCCGCACGGGGACCGTCATGACGCTCCACCGCATGCTTTTGACCACGCTCACCCTGGCCGCCCTTGCTGCGCCCTTGCGGGCCGAACGGACCATCCCGGCCTCCGTCTACCTGGACCGCCTTCAGGGCATGTGGCTGGGCGAAATCATTGGGGGGGCCGCCGGCGCCCCCTACGAGGGCAAGTATACGAGCCGCGGCGGCAACACGGTCACCCTCAACTGGTCGACGATCCTCAACCCTGCTAAACCCTGGGTGGCCGACGACGACACCGTCCTGGAGTACATGAACCTCGGGCTGGTCTACGATTACGGTATTCCCTCGGGGGCCCAGTTGAAGGCCGCGTGGCAAACCTACGTTCCTTCAGGAAGCCTCTGGTGCGCGGACAAGCAGGGCCGCTTTCTGATGAACTACGGCTTCACGCCGCCCGACACCGGCAGCCTCCGCAACAACGTAAACTGGAACTACATCGACTCGCAGATTACGACCGAGGCGCTGGGCGCCGCCGCACCCGGCATGCGGCAGCGTGCGGCCGACCTGGCGGGGGCCTGCGGCTCGGTCACCAACACCGGCTACGCCCTGCATGCCGCCCAGTTCTACGCCGCCATGTACGCGGCCGCACCGTTTGAGACCAACGTCGAGACTATCGTCGCCAAGGGCCTGGAGGTCGTCCCGCTTAGTTCGCGGTCTCACGAGGTCATCCAGAACGTCGTGAACTGGTATCAGGCCGACAAGGATGACGGCCCGCTCAACTGGCGGAGCACGCAGGAGAAGATCTACGACAATTACGTCTCCGCCGCCGGATCGCACAACCGGTACGTCAGTTGGGTGGAGTCGACGGTCAACCTGGCCATAACGACCATGGCGATTCTGTACGGGCAGGGCGAACTCGATCCGACCGTCGAGATCGCGGTCAACGGCGGCTTCGACTCCGACTGCAACCCCGCCACGGCCGCCGGCCTCGTGGGCCTCATGAAGGGATACTCGGGCCTGCCGGCCAACGTCACGAGCGCCGCCAGCAATACCTACCAGTTCGCCCTTCTCCAGAACATGCCTACCAGCACCACCATCACGCAGATGGCCGCCTACGCGCAGGCCGCCGCCGAGCGCGAAATCGTGCGCATGGATGGCACCATCGAGGGCTCGGGCGCAAGCGCCATCTACCACCTGCCCGACGAGGTGCCCCTATCGCCCGTCGAGAAGCCCGACCCGACCGGGCCGCGCGGCCTCGTGCGCGACGTCCGGCAGGCGGGCGGCACCGTCACCGCCTCCGCCAGCCTCGATCGACACATCGCCAGTAACGATTCCTCCAACCTCGACCAGATCATCGACGGCGTCACCGACCTCAGTTACAACGGGCGCGTTCCCTACTCGACCTACGACGGCGCCAACGCCCAGCCCGCCGGCGGCGACTGGTACCAGTTGAACTTCGACCGCGACGTCAAGTTCGACTCGCTCATCTTCTACGAGGGCAATGTCCGGTACGACATCAATAGGGACTTGCGGACGTGGGGCCAGCGCGGCGGGTACTTCCTGAACCTCATCGTGGAGATCGGCCGCAACGGCGTCTTCGCCCCGGCCGGAAACCTGGTGCTGAGCGACCCGCTCGACGCCTTCGCTTATTACCAGCAGATCACGATGACGTTCGACGCCGCCGTCGGCAACGCCATCCGCATCCGCGGCACCGCCGGCGGCTCGGAGCAGTTCACGACCATCACCGAACTCGAGGCCTTTGGCAACATCCCGACCCCCGTCACCTGCACTCCGGGCGCCGACCCCCTCTGGAACAACCCGGCCAACTGGTCGGGTGGCGCCGTCCCGGGGCCGCAGAACATCGCCGTCCTCGGCGCTGCGGCCTCGCGGCAGATTACGATCGGACAGGCCGAGAGCGCCCTCGGCCTTGACCTGCGCGCCGCAGGCTGGACCATCGACGGACCAAGCAAGGCCCTCACCGTCGGCGCGGGGGGCATCGCCTCCAGCGGCGCGGGGACAAACACCGTCATCCCCGCCGTCGTGCTCTCCGCCAACTCCATCTGGACCGTCGGCACGGGCAACACCCTGCGACTGACGGGCGGCATCGACGGCGCCGACTTTGCCCTCGCCAAGGCCGGCCCCGGCACCCTCGCACTCAGCGGCCCCGGCACTTACGGCGGCGGAACCATCGTCTTCGCCGGAACGCTCCTCGTCGAAAACACCGCCGACTCGGCCACCGGATCGGGCGCCGTGACGGTCGGCGTGGCCACGCTCGGCGGCACGGGGTTCATCAACGGCCCCGTCACCATGACCGGCGACTCCACGATCACTTCCACGGGTACGCTGGGTACGCTGACGATCAACAACACGCTGACCGTCCGTGGCCTGGCCAACCAACTCGCGGGCGGTACTGTTCTGACCGTCGGCGACGTGACCATCGAGCCCGGCGCGGTCTTTATCATCAACGGCACGCTGGGCGGCGACGAGGGCAGCCTCATCGTTTACGGCACGCTCATGGGAAAGGGGACGATCAACAAGTCCTGCGTTATCGAGGCGGGCGGCGTGCTGAGCCCCGGGGCGCCTTCGACCATCCAGGGCATGGCCCAGATTCTGAACGCACA
>JAPLMO010000089.1 GCA_026386995.1 Planctomycetota bacterium
TCGCTGAAGGCGAACTGGCCGGCGTCAAAGCCGAGGATGCCGCCCTCGGCCGAGGCGATCGTCCAGTCGTACTCCGTGCCCGGCGCGAAGTTGGCCGGCGCGCCCGGGTCCCCGCCCGACGTCAGGCCATGGATTTCGATCGTGAGGCCGAGCGGGCCCACCGACGTCAGGTCAAGCGCGCTGCCGGAGTTCAGGAGTTTCAGGAGGTCCCAGCCGGTGCCGGCAGCGCCGGTGGCATCGTTGATCTCCCACTGGTACATGCCGCCGTCCGCAATCGTCACGCTGTTGTTGATCGTCAGGGTGCCCACGCTTGCGCCCGGGGCGAGGGTGCCGCCGAGTTGCACGGTCACTGTCTTGCCGGGGGCCAGGGTGATGGTGCCGGTGCCGCCGAGGGTGCCCGTGTCGCCGACCGTGTAGTTATCCCCATCCGTGTGCGTGCCATTGACCAGCAGCGTGCCGGCTGTGATGTTGGTGGCGCCGGTGTAGGTGTTGGCGCCGGAGAGGGTCAGTGTGCCGGTGCCGATCTTGGCCAGGCTGCCGGTGCCGGAGACGGCGCCGGAGAAGGTCGGAGAACTGGCGTTGCCCACGGTCAGGTTGCCGCTTCCCAGGAGCACCCGGTGGCCGGTCGCGCCGGGCGCGGCGTCGGCCAGCGATCCGATCTGCTGGTTTACGCCGTTGAGGTCCAGGGTCGTATTGGAGGACATGGTGACCGCCGTGCCGGTGGGCAGGCCGCCGCCGGCCAAGCCGCCTTCGAACCACTTGGCGTTGAGGTATGTCTCCACCTGCAGACGCTCTTCGTCGGTGAGCACCCGGTCGTAGAGGATCACTTCAGCCTGCGATTGATCGCCCGCGTGGTAGACGCGGTCCTTGTTGAAACTGTCGGCTTGCACCGGGTCGCCGTTGGTGAGGACTTCCACGAGGTTGTAGCCGTTGTAACTGTCGGTGGGCATGTTGTAGGTCTCGCCATTGACGAGGTTGCCGTTCACGTACGTTTGCCCGTTCCTAATGCGATCGCTGGTCCATCCCACCCAGAGCGGATCGGTCGGAACGTCATTGCTTGGGCGATGGAAGTCGTACGCATCAGCGTCCGTCAGCAGGAAACTGCTGCCTTTGAAGATGGAAAAGACCGTGCGGATTTCGCTATCGCGCGTGAACATCAAGGCTTCGCTGCTACCGGCGCCGCCACCCGCGTTGAAATGGACAGCGCCCAGACCCGTTCCAGTTCCCGCGTCAGCAATGTAGGTGGGGTTTTGGTTGCCGCCGGGTACCGTCGCGGTGCCTCCAATCGTGCCGCCGGAAGTCCACTCGGTGACAGCGGCACCATCGCTCAGTCCGAGGCTCGACGCGTCGAACCAGTGGGCGTAGTCCGTCACGGGCGGCGCGGCCGAGGCGCCTTGCAACTTCAGTGTGCCGCCGCCGGTGATGATCGTGCTACCGGTATAAGTTTGGGTCTTGGAGAGCGTGAGGGTGCCACTCCCGACCTTGCTCAGGTTGCCGTCGCCGCCGATGACGCCGGAGTACTGCGTCGACGCGTCGTTGTTGCCCACCGAGAGGGTCTTGTTCGTGGGAACGGTCAAGTCCCGGCTGCCCTTCAGCCCGCCCAGCGTGGCGTCCATGCCATTCAAATCGAGCGTGCCGGCGTCAGTGCCTTTCATGTCCAGTGTGCTCTGCTGGAGCGCAAGCGAATGGCCGACCTGGAGCGTACCGGCGACAATGCGCGTGTTGCCCGTGTAGGTGTTGGCGACGCCGAGAGCCAGTGTCCCGTCGCCGAGTTTTGTCAGCGTGCCGCCGGAACTGCTTAGCGCGGCGCCCCAGGTCACGGTCCGGCCGTTGGTGTCCACGTTGTAAGCCTGATTGTCGGCCGTGCTGAAGCGGCCGGAGTAATCGTTCGCGTTGGAGGCGGAGTGTTGCAGCGTGCCGCCGCTGAGGATGATGGTGCCTGCGGCGTCTGCATTTTGCTTGCCCAGCGGGCCCGACACGCCCGCGTTTTCCTCCACGCCGAGGTTGATGGTGCCGGCGCTGAGGGTTGTGTTGCCGGTGTAGGTGTTGGCGCCGGAAAGCACGAGCGTGCCGCCGGTGGTCTTGTTCAGGCCCGCGGCGCCTTGCAAGGAGGCCGAGACCGTGCCGGCCTGGCCGTCGTAGTCCGAACCGTTGTTTATGATGATGCCGTTTTGCGTCACGCCGCCCTGGAAGGAGACCGCCGCGGTACTGGTGACGGCGGTGCCGCCGAGTTCCAGCGTGCCGCCGGTGATCGTCACGGGGGTGTCGTCGGGCAGGGCCCCCTGGGCGCCAACCTGCAACGTGCCGTCGTTGACCGTCGTGCCGCCGCCGTAGGTGTTGGCGGCGTTAGAGAGCGTCAAGAGACCAGGGCCCTTCTTGATGATACCCTTATCGGCGCCCCCGTCACCGATGGCGCCGCTGAACGTCAGCCCGCCGGCGGGGTTTTCCACCTTGATCCATGTGTGCTGGCCAAGCGTGACATTCGTGGAGATCGCGTGCTGCGACGTTCCGGCAACAGTCACCGTCGTCGCATCCAAGCCATTGTCCAGCGTCAGGACACTGTCGTTCGACGTGGAAATGGTGGTCGGCACGTCTTGCACGAAAAACATGGTGCCGACAGTGGCGCTGATGTTCAAGTCAACCGCAGGGTTCGACAAGGCTTCGCCGAATTTTATCGAAGCGTTGGGGCCCGGGACCGAGTTACCGACCCAGTTCTCGCCCACGTTCCAAGCGTTGCCGGTACTGCTATTGCCCGACCACACGGTCGCGAGCGTCAATGCCAGTAAGTCAGAGGAATCGAATGCGCCCGAGGCGAAAGTGAACGCGCGAACCCTGCTGACAACCGTGCCTCGCGGAAGATACGTGGCGCCGCCGAAGTAGTTCGCCCCAACGCCGATGTTTTGCAGCGTGAGAGACGGTGCAGTCGTGGTGCGGCTGCCTATTTCGACGCCGTCCAGATAGGCTGTCAGAGTATTGTCGTCGAAACGCACGAGTGCCATGGTGTGTTCACCCACGAAATTAACGTTCACAAGCGGCATTCTGTCTATCAGTTCACCGCCTGATGTGCCATTATTAACACTTTGAGTCAACTGACCGCCAGTTGAGCTGAAATTGGCCGCCGTGATGCCATAGGCATTCCGGGGAGGATTATTCTGATCGGCGTACATCGAAATGTATGCGTAGCCTTCATTATTACCAATCGCGTCGGTTCCGATGAAACGCATCTCCACCCCGGAGTTGACGAAACTCAGCCCCGAAGGCGCCGCGATCGACATCATGCCCTCTTGTGTGGCGGGGTTCCCCAACACGACGCCCGCCTCGCTGACGGCCCAGGTTCGGCCTATTCCCCAACCCAGATCATCGGGACTAACCGAGTTGAGGAAGGAATGATCGAGCAGGATGTTGTTTCCCGCCCGGGCCGAGAGACCCGGCAGCAACACCATGGCCACCACCGCTGCCGCCAGGAAACTCCGTACTTTTCGCATGGTCAACATGGCTCAAACCCTTTCACAAAGATGGTTTTCCCGTGTTACCCGGGCATCCCGTGGTAACGTTACCGTTGGAGTTCTTGGGGGCGCAGTATAATCGCCCCGTGTGCGTTCACCGTCGTGTTCCGCTAAGCAGGACCCTCTCCTTGATGTGCCGAGACCTGGCTGCGTTCCATGTGAATGATTCGAACGCTCTCCTGCAAGTGCAGAGGAGGCGTCTATCGCTGCTGAGGAGAAATGTGTTGGTTGCCTGACTGTCATCAAGGCCCCCAAATCCAACCGCCCAGAACCGCCACCCCTGAGGGCGGACGGAGGAGATTTGACCTGAGCGCACGGCGCGGGGAAGTATAACCTACATTATGGGCGAAAGCAAATCGCGAAGGGATTTTTTCTGTACTCCACCAGCGGCCATTCTGGCCGGCCTGCCCAAATTGCCCATATTGCCCATCTCGCAGGCTTCGGCCCCCCGGAATCGCCGCAAGGCAGTAACCGCTCAGTTTTGGGCGCTCCTTCCCCTGCCGGGTGGCATGCCTACAGATTGGTCGCCTGGGCGACCCGACGTTTGCCCGCCACAGGCGGGCAGGCTGTGGGCATGCTCCATGGCCGCGGCGA
>JAPLMO010000032.1 GCA_026386995.1 Planctomycetota bacterium
CTGTACCTTCAGATCATAGATCATGAGTGTGGGAACAGCCTCAAGTCAGGATAGAACACGGTGGTTAGGGGGCGTTGCGGTTGTCGTCTCGGTTGTCCAATACCGGAGTTCCTCAATCGCTGGCTGTTGTAAGTGCCTGTCACCTAATGTGTTAGACAAATGGAGAGGTGTCTGAGCGGTCGAAAGAGCCGGTCTTGAAAACCGGTGTAATCCGCACGGAAATTCCAGCGGGAATCACAATCCAATCGGAATGGGGCTCCGAGTTTTTCTTGCCTCCGCAGTGTGCCCGACTAGAATATTCCGTAAAGAATACTTTGTATGGCGCTTTTTGTTCAAGGCGAAAATGCAATGGCATCAGAAAACACCCTCAAGACGGCGCAGGCTCAGTTCCGGAAGCGCGGGGGGATGTTGCGAACATCGGTAGCTATCCGCCTCGGCATTCAGCCCAGAACGCTCTACGCGATGCGCGACTCGAGAATTCTGGAGCAAGTAGGCCGAGGCCTCTACCGCCTGTCGGATCTTCCCCCACTGGGCAATCCTGACCTCGTGCAGGTGGCCCTGAAGGCACCCAGAGGCGTGGTCTGCCTGATCTCCGCCCTCGCATTTCACGGAATAACCACCCAAGTGCCGCATGAGGTCTATCTTGCCCTCGAGCAGAAAAGGGCCAAGAAGCCAAATCTGAAGCACCCGCCTCTGCGAGTCTTCTGGCTCAGCGGAAATGCCTTCCGCGAAGGTGTCGAGACCCACCGGATCGATGGCGTAACGGTGCGCCTCTACGGACCGGAGAAGACCGTGGCGGACTGTTTCAAACACCGAAACAAGATCGGCCTCGATGTAGCCATCGAAGCCCTGCGGCTGTGCCTGCAGAGAAAGCGTTCACGTGTTGACACCCTCATGCATTTCGCTCGTGTCTGCCGGGTGGAGAAGGTGATGCGGCCCTACCTGGAGGCGATGCTGTGAGCGGATCAGCCCCCAGGGACATCGCGCACTCTGTGCACCAGCGGCTCCTGAATCAGGCCCGTGAATCGGGACGGCCGTTCAATGAGATCCTCCAGTACTACGCGATGGAGCGTTTCCTCTATCGGCTTGCAAAATCGCGATATGCCCAGCAGTTCATTCTTAAAGGGGCCCTGATGTTTGTGGTCTGGAAGGCGCCGCGCTCACGCCCCACCATAGACATTGACCTCTTGGGCCGCGCGAGCAACTCGCCCAATGATGCGGCTGCCCTTTTCAAAGCCGTGTGCAATCAAGATGTGGAGCCGGATGGCCTTACCTTTGATGCCAAGACCGTGAAGGCTGAGGCCACCACGGAGGATGCCGATTACGCGGGTGTGCGTGTCAGAATCCGCGGCCGTCTTGGCAATGCCCGCGTCTCTCTTCAGATCGATATCGGGTTTGCAGATGTCCTGGTTCCTGGTCCGACCGACATCGATTACCCGACCATCCTTGATCTGCCCGCCCCACATCTTCTCGGCTATAGCCGCGAGAGCACGGTTGCCGAAAAGTTCGAGGCGATGACGAAACTCGGCATTATCAACAGCCGAATGAAGGACTTCTATGACATCTGGCTGCTTGCCGAGCACTTCGACTTCGATGGCAAAACCCTCGCCAAGGCAATTTCCGAGACGTTTTCCAGGCGAGGCACGGACCTCCAGTCCCGCCCGGTCGGATTGACAGAGGTCTTCGGCAACGACCGCACGAAACAAACCCAATGGAAGGCTTTTCTCCGCAAACTGCGGATCGAAGGTGCTCCGACCGAACTCGCGGACACGATTTTGACGATTTCTGGTTTCCTGTGCCCGGTAGTGGAATCTCTGCTCCACGGTAAAGTATTCGGGGGTACTTGGCGCGCTCCGGGGCCATGGTTATTGCCAAAGAAATGACATCTCGGCGAACCACCGACACCTGGCGGTAGCGAATCCGAGGGAGGCTTCTGAAAATGAGTGATTGGCCGCCGAAGTTCTGGACAGAGGGTTTTAACGGTCGGATGTTTTTGTCCGAAGGTGAATGGCGTGTGTTTCAGCGTAGGCAAGCAGTGCGCTATACTGACCAATCGCTCAAGGCTCAGCAATGCGATGTGTGTGGCAAACCAGGCGCCGAGGGAAACCCGCTGCAGTTGGCTCACCTTATCAGTTTTTACCAGGGCGTCCACTTCCTGGGGTTGACCCCTGAATACCTGGATGGTCCCGAGAACCTGAAGACCGCCCATCGCCAAAACTGTAACAAGAAAGTGGAACTCGGTTTCACGGAGGCATTGCTTTACATAAGGGCAAGGAACGTCCGAACTCTGCCGCCATTCTTGCCGAAGGCTGTTCTCGAAGAATGGAGCAAACTCCTGTAAGCGGAGACGAAGAACGAGCGCGGCCAACTCGCGATTCAGGCTCCTGATGCGAACCACGTGGATGTGAGGGTCTGGCGAACCTGTTTGTTCACGCCGCCCGCTACGTGGCTCCCGACGCGGAAGGCGAGAACCGCGCGAAGTGCGACGGATGCGTTCCTGTATCGCCGGCTGGAAACGTTGCCGGAAACCGCCGGAAGGTTCCGCCTGAATGTCGAACTGCCGATTCCTTTCGACGGATGGGGCAAGATGGAAGTGGATCTGCTATGCGCGGAGGCTCATGTGGCTGTCGAACTGGACGGCGCGCAACATCTGGCCGACGCGGACGCCTACCGCTGCGACCAGCGCAAGGATCTGCTGTTACAGGAGAACGGCTACTTCGTGTTGCGGTTTCTGGCCGAAGATGTGGGCACACACCTGGATGATGTTCTCGACGCCATCCTGCGAACGCTGACGCACCGGCGTAGAAGGCAATTGTGATGGGAACATCGCTGATCTGTCCGCTCCCTTTGCTGGCCAAGCAATTCCGTCCCACGACGCGTGTTCCGCCTGCCGTTGCGTAATATACCAGGGCGCCCGTCCTATCAGTCTTTCGAGTGTTGGGTTTTCGATTTGACAAGACTTCGGTCGAATGTTAGGTTTAAGTTAGGGCCGCTGGGCTTCCCTGCGAGAGAGGCTCTGCATGAGTACGAAAGAGGTTCTGGGCCAAGCGTCTGTTCTTCGGCAGGCGGTAACCCGGTCACGTATGTGTGAAGCCGCGCGATCGAAGGACATTCTTGTTGAGGTGATCGCGGACCGCGATGGCTACCTGGATACGCAGAGCGTTGACTGGGAAACCTACTGGCACCCGCATGCTGTGGGGCTCTCGACGGCTGGACGGCAGCAATTTGATGAATTGCAGCGCGCTCGCGAGACGTATCTCGCATCGGGATTTGACGTGTCCAAGGCAAGTGCGTACTGTTATCGGTACTTCAGACTGCTTCGGTCGGCCTTGCGCGGCACCATCGGACAACCTGGTCCGCTGTTTCTGCAGGCGCTGAGTGGTCTTGAGGCCTTTGGGGTGCGGGGCTTCCGGGCCGAAAGGCCCTTGGCGGCGGGAGTGATCAATGTGCGCCAGCCGGGATGGCTGCTTGGCAGACTCAGGTGGCCGCGTGCCCAAGCCGACCCGAAGTTCTTGCCACTCGCATGTCTGCCCCCAAGCATAACAGGCAAGGATTGGCCGGCGCGGCTTTTCTACCATTACCGACAGATCTCTTTGGAAGCAGACACAGGCATCTCGCTCCTTGTATGCCCGGCCGTTTCGCTAAGCGAGCGGCCAGTCTCCTTCGAACTTATTGAGTGGCTAACAGCCGCACTGCGGGCGAAGCCAGATCCCTGGAGTCGCCGCAGGGCCAAGCAGATTGCCGATGGGGCCATCGGTCAGTTCCTTGCAGCATGTGCAACGAGGCTGGGCGGCCCTCCTGCGGGTGAGATTGCCTTCGCCGATATCGGTGGCGGATCAGGCATTCTTGTCAGCCACCTTTGCCAGCACCTGCTGCAAGACTGGACAGACGTTGTGGCGGGACGCCTGTTCGCATGGACGTTCGTCGACCTAAACGTGCGGGACCCAGCACGCCACACAAGAAGTCGCCGACTGCGAGGCGCGATGTCGTTTGCCGAGTACGTACAGTCTGACTATCGCTCGTGGACTTTGCGGGAGGCGCGTGAACCAGCCACGCCCCAGTGGCACGTCGCCCTCGTCTGCCGATTGCTGAACAACCTGAGCACGTTCTCCGTCGAGTGGACCACAGATGGCAGCGAGAAGCGCATGTTGGCAGGATCGCGGACGTGCTTGCCAGACGCACCCAATGCGGCGTGGCAACCTGTGGACTGCCTGTTGCCGGACGCTACGCAACCTTCACGGTTGATTGCCTCCATCGGACAGGTGGCGCTCCGTGGCGGACGCAGTATGCGGCAACTATCATTGACCGACTACTTCGAGGCACTTCACCGCCTGACAAGCGACGGAGCGCAGCCCACTGATAGCGGGTCCGCGGTCTTCTTCCCGTTGCGTCGCTTCAATCCCGAAGCGTTAGTGCTGGAGGATGGGTCAAGCCTGTTCGAGCGTCTCTGTGCCATAGCGGAGTTGGTTGTGGTTGAAGACGTGGACCTTGCGCCGTCACTGCTTGTACGGCATCTTGAGGACCATCGGCTCGACGGCCTTGCCGCTTCGGACGCGACCGACGCCCGGCACATGCATTCGGCCTACTTGCTTTGCATCGGCCGGCGCGAGTTGATGCCGTGTTTGCCGGGGAGGCGGATATGGTGACCGTCCGGTTCACCGAACGCCGCGGCGCGGTGCTGACGCCGTCGAGCCTTGCGTGCCTGGCGGGCGTGCCGACGGTCAACGTCTCGGCCGGCTGCGCGCACAACTGCGTCTACTGCTACGGACGAGGCTACTCGCAGTATCCGGGCGAGGACGTGGTCCTCGTGTATCGAGACACTGCGGTGCGGGTCGTGAAGGAACTGGCGCGCAAACGGCGCCGGCCCCTGGCAGCATACTTCTGCCCCTCCTGCGACGCGTTCCAGCCCTTGGACGCAGTCCTCGAACAGTCCTACCAGTCGATGGCGGCGATCCTCGGTGCCGGAGTCGGCGTCGAGTTTGTCACGAAGGGCGCGGTCCCTGACCGCTTCCTTGAACTCTTCGGCCGGCATCCGGGCCGCGTGTCGGCCCAGGTTGGCCTGACCACGCTTGACGATTCGCTTCGCGCGACGCTGGAACCCGGCGCCGCGCCGGTAGCCGAGCGGCTTCTAAACATGTCTCACCTCAAGGGGGCCGGCGCATCAGTGTCGGTTCGGGCCGACCCCCTGATTCACGGCGTGACGGACGCTGACGGGAACGTTGCGGCCCTCATGGCCGCATGCCGCGAGAACGGTGTCAGGGTCATGGCCGTCAGTTATCTGTTTCTGAGGCCGGCCATCGCGGCAAGCCTCAAACGCCACATCACGGATCGCGCACTCGTGGAGCGGATACTGGCCCCGTATGAGCAAGGCTTCCGCTTTTCCCTGCGCGGTGGCGCGGGCGGCGGCTTGGCCTTGCCAGAGGTGATCCGCCGCGCGGCCTACGAGCGCCTCGTGCGCCTGGGTGTAGAGCACGGACTTCAGGTCCACATATGCGGCTGCAAGAATCCCGACGTGGCAAGCGGTAGGTGCCATCTGGTTCGGTCGGTCGAAGATGTGCCGGAAAGCCGGGGTCAGGAAACCGCGCGGCTGCTCTGGGAATTGCCTCCCTCTTCGTAGCGATCCGCTCATTAAGGCGGACGCGGTCTGTGCCGGTAGTGTAGTATGGTATGACTCTCGGGGTGCGCCTCCATGCCGGGTGAAGCCCATCCGATCACCATCTACCGAATCTGCGACCCAGCCTGGATCGCAGTCAAGCACTTGATCCCTGTTGGCGGGCGATGGGTCCAGAAGGGAAATGAGATCCGGTTCTGGAACGTCGAGGAGCAGGTGGCCGACACGGTGATCAAGAGGATGCTCAATTGCCTCGATTGCGGCTTCTGTGTGGTAGAATGCTTCTTTGGGCGCCGGTTTGACCGGAGAACAAAGAGCCTTCAGATCGACGGCTGCATCCAGTGTGGTCGCTGCCTACGGCTGAAGTTCTGCATGGGCTGGCAACGCAGGTTCTGGCGCCGCGTCATTGTGACGGAGAACGAGCATGCGACGTGAGGCCAAGGACGCAGCCGGCTATCTCCTGCCTGAGGGCGACTGCCGCCCCTATCTTCCTCCTGTTCTTGTCAGCGCGTGCCTGCTCGGTATCCCATGTCGCTGGCACGGCCGGCGACCGGCCAAACGGGATGCGCTCCTGGAGCGACTGAAGAGCCGATTTGTCTTGGTGCCCCTATGCCCGGAGCAGTTGGGCGGCATGCCGACACCGCGCACCGGCGAGACGCTTTGCGGCGGCACGGGGGCTGATGTCCTCGATGGCCGGCTGCGGCTCATCGCTCCAGAAACCGGCAAGGACGTGACCGAGTTCCACGTGAAAGGGGCCAGGTACACGCTTGAGATTACCCAGATCATCGGTGCCCGGTGCGCCTATCTCAAGGCCGGCAGTCCGTCGTGCGACCGCGACGGGGTGACCGGCGAGTTGCTGCGCAGGGCCGGCATCGAAGTCATCCGCGTACCGTAATTACCGTAATAGGGCGATCCCCAGGACCTGTACGACCGCGTGTACTGCCGGCGGGGCGAGGCGGAGAACCGGATCAAGGAACAGCAGTTGGGCTTGTTTGCGGACCGGACGAGTTGTCATGCGTTCCTGGCGAACCAGTTCCGGGTGCTCCTGTCGGCGGTGGCGTCCGTGCTGATGGAGTCGTTGCGGCGGGAGGGCTGGCGGTGACGGAACTGGCCTCGGCGCAGGTGTCGACGATCCGCCTGAAGCTGCTGAAGATCGGCGGCCGGATCGTGC
>JAPLMO010000359.1 GCA_026386995.1 Planctomycetota bacterium
GCGGGCGCTCTTGCCCGTGCCGATGAGGAGTTGCCCCTCGGCAACGGCCAGCGCCAGGATCATGGCCTCGCGGCCCTCGAAGATGCGCGTAACGATGCCGTCGGGCGCCACCCGGTATACCGACGCGCCCGTGCTCGGGGCGCCGCCCGCGGGGCGCTTGCCGCCTGCCAAGCGTGCGGCGTTCATCGCGTCCTGGAGCCTGTCGGCCAGCGAGGCCGCCGGCGAAAGCGGGGGCGCGGCGGACTCGGGCGGCTTGGCTGCCGGCTCCTTCGCCTCGCTCTTCTCGATCAGCGGCAGCGTGCCTTCCTTCGCTTCCCGCTTACCGGGGGACGACTGGCCTTCCTTCATGTCGCCCCTGGACGGCGGCGGCGACGGCATCGAGATCTTGATGGACGGCTCGGACAACACGTCGGCCCCGCCGGCGCGGCCGCCGGCGCCGCTGGAGGCCGCAACGAAGAGGTTCCCTGCGTCGTCCAGCGCCAGCGCGGTGACCTCCGCCTCGTCCGCGTCGAACACCACGAACGCCTTCTTGCCATCCCAGCGGTAGACGATGGACGGGCCGCCGGTGCCGGCGTAAAGCGTCCCGCTGGGCGCCACGGCCAGGCACAGGACGTGGCCGGCCTCGGACTTCAGGAGGACTTCGCTTTTCTTGTCGGCCGTGATGCGGAAGATTTTGCCCTTGTCGCCGGTGGCGGCCACCAGCGCCCCGTCTTTCATCCACGCCAGGTCCCAGACGTACTTGACGTCGTCGGCCTCGAAGAAGACTTCGGCCTTGGCCTCGCCCTTGGCCTGGGGCTGGACGCGCCAGATACGGCCCTTGGAACCGCCCGACCCCACGTAGAGGTCGCCGCCTTTATCGACCGCGCACGAAAAGAGGAACTTGTCGGGCAGCGTGGCCAGGAGCGACGCCTTGCCGTCCTTGATGCGGTAGATGCGGCCGGCGCCGCCCGTGACGGCGTAGATCGAGCCGTCGGGGCCTTCCACCAGGCGGGCCACGTAATCGATCCCCTCGGTCGTTCCGAGGAGGCTCTCGACCGCGCGGCCCAGGCGCAGCGTCCCCTGGTTGGTCCAGACGATGCCGTCGGCGTGGCCCTGGGCGAACTCGGCCTCGCTCGTCTCCAGGAAGACCTGCGTCTTGCCGAAGGCGGCCGGGGCGCTGGCCAGAAAAACAAGAATCGCGGCCACAACAAGATAACGGTGCTTCATTTCTATCTCCGAAAGTGCGTGTTCGGGGTTCTCACAGTTCCGGGGCGTGGCGGTCCACGGTGATCGTCACGTCGCCCGACCCCTGGAGGACGTACGGCACGGTCTGCCTGGAGACGCGGGGCTGCGCGATGTCCGAGGTCTGGCGCCGCGCCGACTCGCCCAGGATGGTGCGCATCGAGGGGGGCAGGTTCGGCAGTTCGTCGCGCCCGATGGCCAGGCCGTCGCCGGGCGCCTCGAGGCGGACGAACAACTGGTCCCGCCGCTCGTTGCGGCCGAGGATCGCCAGGAGGCTGTCCATGTCATCCGGCCGGAACCGCGCAGGGGCCTCCCGCATCTCGCTCCGCAGCGCCTCGTCGGCGCCGCAGAGGGTCAGCCGGTACGAGCCTTCGGCGTAGTCGTCCGGCACATGGACCTCGACGCGGAGCCACCGCGGCTCGGACCGGTACGGCCGGACTTTCATTTCGACCGGCATCGTGCCGCCGGGGCGGACCGAGTTCCGCAGGGCTCGGACTTCCTGGATCTCCGCCTGGTGCGACTCCGGTTCGATCGTCGCTTCCACCTCGACCGATTCGATCGGCAGGCTGAAGTACGGGTTGTCCATCGCCAGCATGAGCATCGTTCGGACCTGATACTCGAGGTACCCGTCGGCGTTGGGGCTGCACGCCAGGTTCTCGCGGACCACGGCCGGCCGGCCGACGGGCTTGACGGTCACGCGATAGGCCACCGTGTGGTCCCGCGGAAGGTCGGACTGCACCACGAGGCTGTTGCCCGTGGCCATGCCCGCCAGGGCGGGCGACAGTTTCGGGTTCCGGATCATCTCGTAATGGTACGTCCGCACGGCGCCCTTGGCGGGGCCGACCACCTTGACGGAAATCGGCACCATCGCCGACCGTTCCTTCGTCAGGCGGCCGAACACGGCCGTCTGCTCGTCCCACACCAGGCGACCCACCTCGGCGGCAGGCGCGCCGATCCGGAACGACCGCATCAACGACGGCACCACCACCTGGGCCACACCGGTCATCAGCGGATAGTCCGCCTCGCCGAAGCCGAACATCGCGTGCCCGAAGCCGTACAGCCGGTCGCCGGCCACCTCGGTGATGGTCCCCATGCCGTTGGCTTCCACGTCGCCGCGCATCAGGCTGACGACCAGCGGGGCCCCCGGCTCCAGGCGCGCCTTGACCGGGCGCGTCGGGTCGAAGCCGCCGCTCATCATCGGCACCATGCCGAACGGCTCCAGGTCCTTTCGGAAGCGGTCCAGGGCGCGCGGCGACAGGCCGCTGACCATCACGGGCGTCTGGATCGGCTGAAGGTCGAACGCGGTGCGGCCGGCCGGCGCCCCGGGAAGGTCCCCCAGCCCCAAGGTCGACGCCGGAACGGAAACCCCGGCGGCGGCGCCCTCTCCGGCGCTTCTGGTATCTGCATTCTCTGATCTGATATCCGTAATCTTGAATCTCAGATCCGAGACACTGGATTCCGCGGACCGCCCGCCCGCCCCCCTGGCACGGGTACGGCTCGTGCCGTGGCCGGCCGCAGGCATGCCTCCACCGTGCGCCACGTCGATCGCCTGCGAGGCGCCGCGAACGGCCCATGACTTATCGTCGCTCACCGCAAGCATCTGCTCGATCGGCTGGACGCCGGCCAGCGGCAGTTTGCCCCACTGGAAGGCGTACGCTATGGCGCCGATCATGCGGCCGCCGATGTACACGGGGCTGCCGCTCATGCCCGCGATGACGCCGCTTTCCTCAAGCCCCGCCCCGCTGCACCGGACGACGACCATGTCGTTCTTCGGCCCGGCGTTCTTAAGGACCGCCAGCACGCGGACCTGGAACTCCACAATGTCGGTGCCCTGAAGGGTGGTCTTGCCGATGCCGGTCATGCCCGCCTGAACTTCCGACACGGGCATGTACCGCTTCAGGTCGAGGGACTCGGCACCGGCCCGGCCCACGAGGGCGGCGGCCAGCAGGCAGGCTACGGCTACAAAGCGTGCGCGCATTGCGAAGGATCCTAACACGAACGTCCCCAGGCAAGACCCGGCCGCACAAAGGGCGCGGCATTCGTCGGCATTCTAGAGCCACAATAGAGGATTGTCTAGTACTGCAACACCGCTTACACCTTTGTGCCGACGGACCTCCTGACCCACCGCGCCGGAAACGACCATGAGGGCCACGACATCGCGATTGGCGCGGCGACGTGCTCTTAAACGCGGCCGCCCGGTTCAAGAGGCGGTGATTCAGCCGGCGCCCTCCAGATCAAGCAGCCGCCGCTTCAGGGCCACGCCGCCGCCGAACCCGCCCAGCCCGCCGCCGCACGCCACGACCCGATGACACGGCAGGACCAGCGGCACCGGATTGCGGGCCATCGCCTGGCCGATGGCCCTGGCACCGTGCGGCCGGCCCACGCGGGCCGCAAGGGCGCTGTAGGTCACCGTCCGCCCATACGGAACGCGGGCCAAAGCCCGCAACACTTTTGCGTGAAAAGGAGGGACCGCGGAGAGGTCCACCGGCACGGTGAACTTGCGGCGGCGGCCGGCAAGGTACTGAAGGATTTCGCGCTCGGCCCGCGCGGCAAAGGCCGCGGCAACCCGGTCGGGGGCCGGAAAGACGCCGGACACTTGCAGTGCCGCGGCCTCGGCCGGCAGCAAAACCCGCGTCAGCCCACGAGCCGTGGCGGCTACGGCCATGCGGCCGAAGGGCGTGTCGAAGACTTTCATCGAACCTCCCGAACCGTGTTCCCGCCCAGGGTGTGGCACAGCGGGCTCAGCGACTACCGGCGGCGGGCCTCAGGTAAATCGGATTCGTGTACACCCACGGTTTTCCGTCCAGATGCGCCTGGGCGCGGTAAACCCCCGGCTCGTGGGCGGTGTACCGGAGTTCCCGGCCGACCGTTTCGGCCACGGGTTTGCCGCCGCAAAGGAGCGTCAGAGTGGCGGCATCGGGCGAGCGGACCTCGAAGGCGGCGCTGCCCGGCCACAGGTGCTCGTCGCCCATTTCGAGGAGCCGGCCGCCAACGTCGGCCTCTAACCGAAAGCCCCGCGCGTCGGCCAGCATGTCGAGCGCCACCAGCGCCCGGCCGCGGCAGAGGGCGTCGGTGATGAGCGAGGCATCCTCGCGCCGGCCGGTGCACTCGTCCGCCAGGATGTGCGTCCGGAGCGTGCGGAAGCACTCCTCGTACGGCAGTATCTGGGCGCCCAGCAGCGGAACGACAAACCCGTGATTGTCGAGCGACCCGACCGCCGGGAACCGCCGCGAGGCCGTGATCCGGTCCCAGTGGGCCACGGTGCCGGGATGCGGGCCGCGCACCCGCCGGGGCCAGTTGCGGACGAACGACGGGACGCGCCACGGTGTCATCCCGTCGCAGATGTCGTGCATGAACGACCAGAGTTCCACGCCGGTGAAGCCTTCGATCTCCCAATCGGTCAGTTCCCCGCCCTTCATCGAATAGCCCATGATCTTTGCGGGGTGGGCGTGGGCGACGAAGGCCACCGCTCCCTGGTTCTTGAGGTCAAAGAGGACTCTCGCAAGGGGCTTGAATCGCAGGGCCGTCACGTCGCGGGCCCCGAAGACGACCACGTGACTGCGGAACTGGCACGTCACTTCGATGCCGAGCACCAGCAGCACGCCGTCGCGCCAGCCTTCCCATCCGTCCTCGCGCGGGCGCAGAGTGTCGTGGTCCGTCATAACGACGAAGTCCAGGCCCGCCCGCCGGGCCGCCGCCGTGATCTCGCGGAACGTCCCGCTGCCGTCGCTGTAGCACGAATGAATGTGAATGGCGCCGACGTACTCAGGCATCCGGCGTCTCCGCTTCCACTTCCTGGCGCATCTGCGAAGGCGGAACCTCCGTCCGCCGCGCCAGGTAGAACACCGCTCCCGGCAGGCTGACCAGAAGTTGCACGAGGCGGTAAGCGAGCATCATCGCCAGAGCAAGCGTCGCGGCCTCCGCCGCCGACCCGGCAGCCCCGAGGACGGCCGGCCCGAAGAGTTTCTGCGCCAGCGCCTCCGCCACGCCCATGCCCCCCGGCACAGGGATGAGCGACCACCCGATCCAGACCACCGGCATCGTGACGAAGTAGGTATCCCACGAGGCCAGGCTGCCCAAGGCCGCCGCCAACCACCACACCGCCAGGACCGACACCACCTGCGTCAGCCAACTGTAGGCCAACGCCAGGGCAATCTTCCCTTTATGATACCGGTAGACGAAGATCGCGTGGTCCACGCGGGCGACGGTTTCGCGCAGGGGCAGAATCGCCAGGACCCGGTCGACGCGCAGAATCCGCCGCAGCATGCGGCTGTAGAAGATCGTCCCGCCGACGGCCACCGCCACAAGAAACGCCCCGACGATAATCTGTGCCACCCGCAGCCGCTCATCCCGCAGGCTCACCGCGATCGCCGCCGCGCCCAGCATGCACATCGCCACCAGGCCGATGAACCGGTCCAGGAAGACCACCGTGACGGCCTCGGTCTTCTGGTGCGTCTGGCGGGCGATGTAGTAGGCCTTTACGAAGTCGCCGCCCGTCGAGCCCGGCATCCAGTTGTTGAAGAACCACCCGATGTACGTCAGCCGCAGGCTCTCCCAGAACGTAATGCGGATGCCTTGCACGGCCAGCAGAAGTTGCCACCGGACGGCCCCGATGGGCGACTGAAGGCACATCGCCGCCAACGCCGCCGCGACCCACGTCCACTGGCTGCCAAGTCGCTTAATCACCGTCGCGATGCCGGCCAGACGCACGGCCCGGCCCTCCTCGAACATCGAAGGCGTGATAGCAGTCAGGTCCGCGTCTTGCGGCGTCACCATGACGTAGACGCCGTCGATCCCTTCGCCTTTGATCGGCAGCACCTCTCCGCCCGGCTCCAGCCGCACGGCATCGCTCAGGTTCACCAGGCTGAGGGCATAGGCGACCAGTGCGGCGGCGACGAGCAGCCGGACGGTGTGCCAGAGAATCCGTTTGTGTTTCTCGTTCACGCTTTGCCTTTGCGTGCGTCGAGCATCTCGACGAACGCCTCCAGGCGTGTGCGGCTCTGGCCGTCAAGCGGCCCCGGCCGGTCGAACTCCAGCGTCAATATCGGCACTTTGAGGGCCTCGCGCAGCAGCCGATCCTGGATGTGCCGGAAACAGAAACTCTGCACGTAGTGCACCAGGCCGTCCAGATGCCGCTCGGCCACCGCGCAGCGGATGTCGGCGATCCGCCCGTGCACGTCGTACGGGTACGTGTACGCGAGGTACTGCTCCACGAGGTCGCCCGGCCGGCCGGGCATGCTGAACTGCCGCTGAAACTCGTTGTAGACCACCCGCGCGCCGAGCGATTCCAAGAAGCCGCACAGCCCGCCGCAGATCGGCGGGATGCCGACGTAGCCAAGCCTGTGCCGCACGCGGGCCGGCGCCCGGGCCCGCGCTTCCGCCAGGAACTTCTCGGCCGCGCGGCCGTACGCTTCCGGGTCGCCGCCGAAATCGCTCGATCCGATCAGCCAGAGGTGGTTCTCTTCGCCGGTGATGCGGCCGTCCTGCCACGTGAGGCGGTCGATCTCGGCCAGCGCGGCTCGCACCGGCTCAAGGCGGCGCCGCTCGCGCTCGGCGGCGTCGAGCGTCGTACCCAGGCGGGCCGCCAGAGCGTCCAACGCCGCCGCCAGCGCCGCCGCGTCCTTGGGGAACGGGTAGTTGAAGTGGATGACCTCGATGCCCTCGGAGGCGAAGACCTCAATCAGGGCGTGCGTGTTGGAGCAATCGCCCTGCGCCACGCCGATGACCTGCCGCACGCCAAGCCGCCGGGCTGTGGCGTAAATTCCCTTTATCCACGCGCAGGAGTTCATCGGGAACCCGCGGTGCTCGGCTTCGGCCACCAGCGCGGCCGGATCGGGGGCGGTGATGAACACGTTGTTGAGGTCGAGCGGCACGCGGCCGGCCGCCAGGAGGATTTCCACCGGGACGGTCGCGGTCAGGCCGATGGTTGTGGCATCGATGAGGCGCATGCCTTCTTTCGGCAGGTAAGACTTATGGCTTCGGCCTCAGCAAAAGGTCCGCGAACACGGCCGCTGTCCAGTTGTAGTCGACGATGGCCCCGGCCTGGCCCTTGCGCGGCAGTTGCGCCGGCGGCGTCTGGCCGTCGCAATCGTAGCACTCGTAAAGCGCGCCCGTCGCGGCGTACCAGCGGGCGACGGTCGCGAGGGTCTTCTCCCGCAAGTCAGATGCCTCCTTGTCAAACCCGTAGCGCTGGAGGCCGTGTATAATCATGTAATTCATATTCATCCACGTGTTGCCGGCCCAGAGGTCCTTCTTGAACTTCGGGTCGTCGCGGGCGACGCTGGGAACGCCCTCGGCAGTCCAGAACTTCTTGCCGACGAGGTGCTCCCTGAGCCTGGCGGCCTGATCGGGGCTCGCAACGCCCGCCCAGAGGGGCAGGAAGCCCGTCGCGCTCCAGACCTCGATCCACTGGCCGCCCTCCCCCTTGCGGTCGAAGAAGAAACCGCGCTCGGCGTTCCAGAACTGCTTGCGGGCGGCCTCGGCGATCACGTCCGCACGCAGGCCCCACGTCTTGGCCAACTCGCGGTAGCCCAGGGCCTGGGCCATCGCCTGGAGCGTGCGGCATTCGTTGGCGAGGTAACACGAGAGGTCGAGCGCGGCAAAGTCGGCGCCGCCCTCGAAGCGAGGCGAGGTCTCCATGCCGGATTCCTCCGCCGATTTCCACGCATACAGCGGCGTGCCGTAATCCAGCGGCTTGTCGGCCGGAGGCGGGCCGCCAATGCGCCGCTCCCTCATGAACCACAGAACGTGCTTCTGCGTCACGTCGAACGATTTCTCGAGGAACGCGCGGTTCGGGAACTTCTCGCGGCCGTACACCTGCCAGGCGGCCCACGCCAAGATCGGCGGGTACGAGACCTCCGACGCCTGCCCGGGCGCCATGCGGCCCGGAATCATGCCGCTCTCGGCATGGAACCCGTAGACCGCCTCCAGCGATTCCTGCGCAAGGCGCGGGTCCAGATGCATGAGGCCGAGGCTGTGGAACGCCGACTGCCAGAGTCCCAAGTCGCGCTCGGGCCAGCGGTCGGGCGTCGTCCACCGCACGGCGATCGGCGACTCCGGCCCGTACACGTTCATCTTCAGGACCGACATGGCCTTGGCGAAGGTCCGGATGCGCAGGCGCTCGGCCTCCATCGGTAACGGCGGCAGTTTCTGGAAGAAGTCCACCCGGGTCTCGGCCAGCGTTTCGATCGAAACGTTGCTGGCCTCCGCGGCCGTGGCCGCGGCCGCCGCAGCCCCCTTGGCATCGTAGGCAAACGCGAACTTCATGCGGTCGCCGACCTCGCTCTGGTAGAGCACCGAGCACCCGTCGCCGCCCTCGAGCGACACGCGGCAACTCATCGGCAGCCGCCCGACCACCACGTTGGCCGACGAAAATCCGATGACAATGGGAACCGTGTCCCACGGCACGGAGCCTATCAGGAGGTCGTTCGACACGAGGCGCCATCGGACCTCCTCGAACCCCTTGGCCGCCACGCGGACCCAGATGACCGGGTCCTTCGGCAATCGCAGCCGCAGGGCCACCTCGCCGCCGACCGTCTCAGCGGTGACGTCCTCGGCCCGCGACGTCTTGCCGTCCATGCCCGAGAAGGCAAGCGGCAGGCCGTTCCCGTAGATGTTGGGCAGGACCTCCTTCGGCGACGCCGCGCGTACGCCCGGCGCAGGGACCCCCACAGCCAGAACCAACCCCAGAACACAACCGGCCCAGGCGGACCCCCGCCCGGCGATGCGCATCCATACGGGCATGCTCGGCCTCCTCATTCGGTTCCCCCCATGGTCAAAGTTCAAAGTTCAAAGTTCAAAGTTCAAGGTTCAGTGTATCGGCCGCAGCGCGTAATTGCAATTGCGCGAGCGCCGGAATGTCGTGACCCAGTAGTAATGTCCGGTCCAGACCCAGTAGAAATGTCCGCTTCTTGGGGGCTAAGGGAAGCGGATGAACAAGGACCGGATCGAGATGAGCCAGCAAGAGCGGGACCGGCTGAAGGTGATGGCACCGGTAA
>JAPLMO010000188.1 GCA_026386995.1 Planctomycetota bacterium
CGCGGCTGAGGCCGAGCGGCGCCGCCGCGCTGGCCGCTGCTGCCCCGGTGGCTGGCCGAGCGGCCGGTTCCTTCGCCGGCCCCGCCGGACCGTCCGACCCGCCGAGAATGGCGTAGTACGGCATCCGCAGGCCCTCCAGAATCGACTTGGCGCGGTCGAGGCTGAGGCCCTCGGCCCGCGCCAGGAGGTCCCCCGCCAGGATCACGAAGTCGAGGTCCTTGGCCTTGTTCAGGTCCGCCACGGCCTTGGCCAGGAGCGTCTCGGAATCCTCCACCATCGCCCCCTCGACGGCAGCGTCCGGCGTGGCCGAGTAATACGAGCCGCACACCACGGCAAACGTTATGCGGTCGCGCGGCACGCTGGGCGCGCCGCAACCGGCCGCCACGAGGCCCACGAGGATTGTCGCGATAATCAAGCCGCCCAGGCGAGGCATGGTTTTCTCCTCAAGCGAAAGCGGCGGCATTATACTGCGGAGTATCGGCGTGATGGAAGAAGAGAGCCGCGAAGAAAGGGCGAGGCGGTACGAAGGCGTCGGAAGCGAAAAGGGTCAGGAGCCCTGCATCGCCAAGGCTCCTGACCCCTTCCGCATCCGAGAACAAGGCATTGTGCTGTGGCGCTACGCCTTCGGCGGCTGGTACATCCGCGCCAGGTACTCGGGCGCCTTCTGCTGCCTCAGCAGCCGGTGCAACTCCTGCCGCGCGCGGAACAGGCGGCTGCGGACGGCGCACGCCGACATGCCCAGGACGTCGGCCACCTCCTCGTAACTCATGTTCTCCTGCGTCCGAAGCATGAGGACGCTGCGCAACTTCGCCGGCAGCGCATCCAGGGCCGCGTGAACGGCCCGCATGGCCTCGCGCGTCTCCAGTGAACTCGATGGCCGCAGCGCAAGCCGCGCGACCGGGTGCTCCCTCAGGACCTGCATGCGGCGGCGGCGGGCGTCTTCCTTGCGCCAGTGGTCGATGACGGCGTTGGCGGCCACCCGCCGCAGCCACGCCGACAACATCTCCGCCGACTCGATCTCCCCGATGTGCTGCCAGAGCCGGATGAACACGTCCTGCGAGAGGTCTTCGGCCGTCGCCGCACGCCGGACCATCCGCAAAATGAACTGGTAGGTGGGCGCCTGGAACGTGCGAATCAGCAGGGTGAAGGCGTCGGCATTGCCCTGGCGGGCCGCCACGAGAAGCCCGGGCAGACTCTCGCGCACTTCGGCAACGGCCCCCGCAATGGAGGTCACGGAATACGGTGCACGGCCTGCAAGTACCCCTGCCACGGCTGCCATGACACTTCCCCTTCGGCCCGCCGCCCCTAAATTGGACGTACGCCGCGCGGCCTTGTTCGCTAAAACACCCGCCCCCTTTATTTATACGCCCAGAAGCCGGAAAAAGGAAGACAAAGTTACGGCCGCTCATTGGGCCCAAGCCGGGTGGCATGCCACCCAACGCCGTTAACCAAGTGCTGATGAGAACTGATTTCTGATAGCGGCAATTCGAGCTGTTTCGTGCCGTGAGAGGCTGTGGAGTTTCGGAGGTCCGGGCGGATGATCGTTCTTTTTGCGAGGCCAGTAGC
>JAPLMO010000006.1 GCA_026386995.1 Planctomycetota bacterium
TCCGCTTTCCCCGGCTGCGCGGCTGCGGCCCTGAGATTCCGTTCGAGCTCTCGGAGCTGCGTGGCGATGTTTTGCAGCCGAGTCAAACGCTCGTCATTTTGAAGGAAGCGGGACTTTATGTCCAAGGCGTAGAGTTGCACCTCGTGGTCTTTGCCATCGGCATGAATCCGTACGACGGTCGTCGCGGCATCACAAATGGCACTTGGTCCAACCATTACGACACCCTGGGCTGCCAGTTTCTCATTCTCCCGTTTGACTTTCGCGTCGATTGACTGCTCGATCTCGGCCGCATTGATCTTGAAGAAATCATTCGTGTCGATTGCCATTTGCAGCAAGGCGTGGAGAGCGTCTTGCGTGATCCTGGTCTGGAGGCGAGCGTTTTCCCGATATCGATCTCCCAAGGTTACCGATCCATCTGCGCGAATCACCATCAGCGGGTCGTCGTTCTGTGGTTTGAGCATCCCACCACGGTAGTCGAAAAGCATAACCGTTGCCGTCGCGTCAGCCGGCAAGGCATGGGTTTTCGGCGCGGCCGCAGGGGTCTTCTGCGCGGGCTCGACCGCCGGCTTCGGCGACCCAGGGGTGGGCGGGACGGCCGGTGCGGACGGCGGCGGCTTCGGCGGGTCGGGCGGCGCAATGTCAGGCGGCGTACCAGCCTTGCCGAGAATGCTCGCCGTATCGCCGCGGCCCTCGATCACGTCCACGACGCGCTGGCTGAAGTGCGGCGCAACCCTCCGCGAAAACGTCTCGTTCGGGTGCGAGTCGCCCGCCGCGTAGGCATCCTTCAGGTACAGGCCGCCGTCGGTCTCCAATGCGTTGAAGTCCCAAAGGAAGATGTTGTCGCCCTTTTCGTCCCACGTATCACGCACCCACTCGACGAACGCCCGCACCAGGCGCGCGCTTTCGGCGTCCGTTTCACTCCGGCGCAGAGCCGCGGCGGTCCAGACGACGAAGCGGACGCGCGGGAACTCGCGGAACTTCTTCTTGAGGGCCTCGTACTGCAACTTATAGTTCTCCAGACGTTTCTCGCTGGAGGCCACATCGGGGGTGCCCGTATCGGCCTCGACGCTTGAGACGGGAAAGCAGTGCTTCAGGATGATGACGTCGTACCGCGGGGCGAGCATCTCCAGCGTGGGCTCGTCCTTATGAGGACGCGGGCCCGCGTTCTTGACCCAGATGTTCCAGTAATCGTAAGGGTAGTTCTCCCAGCCGTAGGGTGAGTCCTTGGGGAATGCCTGCTCGGTGATCGCGTAGCGGGTGCCGTGGGCCGCGTTGTAGGTCTCGAACCACGCGGGGACGCCTCCGTTCCATATGCACTCGCCCGTGCTGTGGTGCAGGAAAAGGACACGCGCCGCCTGAAGGCCCTCCGGGCGCGACGTGCCAGCCTCGGGTTGGCCGGCATCGCACCCGGCGGGCGTGGCGAATGCGGCGAGCACGACGGCGAGAAAGGTGTTAATGATGCGGCATTTCATGGCATGGCCTCCTTGGCTTTGATCTGCCCTGACTTTGCGCCCTGCCTATCCTTCTCAGGCGTTCATTTGCCAGATGCTATAGTTCAGCACACTGGCAAACGTGACCCACACCAGATACGGCACCAGCAATGCGCCAGCCATTGGGCGAATGCGCCAGAAGGTGATCAGCGTCATCAGAATAACCGCCCATAGGACCACCAGTTCCAAGAAGGCGAGACCTGGCATCCGCTGGCCGAAGAACAGGATTGTCCACACTGCGTTCAGTGCTAACTGCACGGCAAAGAGGATCAGCGGTCCCCGGGCGCCGTACCACCCAGCCTTGTGCCAGACGAGCCATGCCGCTACGGCCATCGCCAGATAGAGGAATGTCCACACCGGCGCAAAGACCCAATCCGGTGGATTCCAGGAGGGCCGCTCCATGGTGTGATACCAGTCCAAGGCCGAGGGGCCGGTGAACAGTTGTCCAAGGCCTCCTGCTCCCAGGCAAAGCACAATGAGCGCAATCAAAACCAACGTCGGACGCATGATGCATTCCTCCAAGCCGACTGCGGCCGCGCAACCTGTCCTTCCGAAACATTCCGTCTGCCTTATTCTACAACACCTTCCGTTCCTTGCAATCGGCTCGCCCTG
>JAPLMO010000027.1 GCA_026386995.1 Planctomycetota bacterium
CCGCGCAAAGGGCCAGGTCGAGTTGTGGGACCCGTGGACCGGTGCAACCCAGCCGCTACGTGTGATTGGCGAGACGGCGACCGGCACGAAGGTGGAGTTGCCGCTGGAGGATTACGAGGCACAGATCGTGGTATTCACGCCCGGCCGTGAGCACGTCAATCCGCCGCCGCGCGAGGAGCGGACGGCGCAGAAAATCACCCTGGACGGCGACTGGGAGTTCGAGCTGAAGCCGACGATGGACAATCGCTACGGGGATTTCCGCCTGCCGGCCACCGACAAGATCATCGGCCCCGAAGCACGCATTTTCCGCCACGCCGTCGAGAGCGGCGACACGACCGCCTGGCAGGGAAAAAACTTCGACGACAGCCGCTGGGAACGGGTCACGTACGACTTCGGGCCGCAGTTCTGGCTGTTGGGGCCGATCCCGGCCGACGCGGCAGGCGATGCGCTCGACGCGGAACTGGCGAAACTCGCGCGGGTGAATCCGCAGGAGAAAGTTGCCGTAGCCGGCAAGCCGCTCGCGTGGCGGCCCTACAGCCTCTCTTGGCGCCAGGGGCTCGAAGGCGATCCAGGCCACCAAGGTTGGCACGGCCTGAAAGAGAACGTGACCGACCATTTTCTATGCCTCGGCAAGCGCGGCGACGCGCTGAACGAGTTCAAGTACGAGCCGGAGGTGGCAGGGGGCCGTTATTACCTCTGGACCAGCGCGACGGTCGATCATCAGACGACGGCCCGCATCGTGGCCAGCGCTCGCCCAAAGGGCGAGAAACCGCACGCCTCCGAGGTGTTGATGCCGGCGGCTGTGTTCCTGAACGGCGCCCGTGTCGAAGATCTGCAGAAGGTTGTGTCGCTGCGAGCAGGCCCCAATCCGGTCCTCGTCCGTTACGACCAGGCCGGGCGCGGCTACTTCGTCCTGAAACGCGACGGAACCGGGTCGCAGCCGCCGCGCCGCACACCGCTGGCGATGACGTGGTTCGACGAACCGTCGGTAATCCGTTTCGACGTGCATGCCGGCGTCAAACCCGCCGAATGGTTCCGCTTCACCGCACCGCCCGGCCTGCGCGCGATGACGGTCACTGCCAAGGGAACCGTAGAGGCTTGGGCAGACGGTCAGCCCATGCGTGCCACAGGCCAAGGCCGTTTCGAAGCGGCCACACCGTTCCCACGTGCGGCCGTCGTCGCCCTGCGCGTGGTGCCCGAGACGGGTGCCTGCGGGGCGGCGGTCTTCCCTGACCCGGTGCGGTTGGAGTGCGGACCTGGCGTCGCGGCGCTGGGCGATTGGTCGAAGGCGGGTGTCCTGGAATGCTACTCCGGCGGCGCGTGGTATCGCAAGACCGTGACGCTGACGCCTGAACAGGCCCGCGGCGGGATCACGCTCGACCTCGGGAAAGTGGTCGCCACGGCCGAGGTTCGCGTGAATGGACAAGTGGCGGGCATCCGCGTCGCGCCGCCGTGGCGCGTGGACATCTCGAAACAGGTGAAGGCCGGCGAAAACCGGATCGAGGTGCTGGTGTTCAACACACTCGCCAACCATTACCTCACCATCCCGACCCGCTACCGGGGTGAACTGACGTCCGGCCTGCTCGGCCCCGTGACGCTGGAGGCGGCAACAGCGAGCGGCAATCGAAGGGAAGAGTCGAGGTGAAGATGTTAAATGTCAGCGACTTTGGCACAAGGGTGAGCGTTCGGTGAAGTGATGCCCTGGAAGATGCGGCGGGTTCCGTCAGACTCACCGCTCAGGTTGGCCGGAATGGCAACATTGGTGCGACTCACGTCTGTCTCGAAGTCATTCGGCGCGGTGCAGGCGCTGAAGGGGGTTTCGTTCGAATTGCAGTCGGGCGAGGTACACGCGCTGGTGGGCGAAAACGGCGCGGGCAAATCGACCCTTGTGAAGATCATTACCGGCGCGCACCGCGCCGACAGTGGAACCGTGGAGATCGCAGGGCAGGTCGTCCGGCACAACGATCCGGCCGTTGCCAAGGCGCTGGGCGTTGCGACCATCTATCAGCAGCCGGCGCTGTTTGCGGATCTGAGTGTAGCCGAGAACATCGCTCTGCGCTTGGAACGAGGCGGTCTGCTGCGCCTGGTGCGCTGGGGCTGGCGGCGACGGCGCGCGGCCGCACTGCTCAATCGCGTGGGAGCGTGCATCTCGCCCGATACATTTGTGCGCGACCTGAGTATGCCGCAGCAGCAGTTGGTGGAAATCGCCAGCGCCTTGGGCGCCGAGGCGCGCATCCTCATTTTCGACGAGCCCACGTCCTCCCTGAGCGAGCGCGAGGTGGAGAACCTGTTCCGCGTGATCGGCGATCTGCGGCGCCAGGGCGTCGGATCGATCTACATTTCGCACCGCCTGGAGGAACTGCCGCGGATCGCCGACCGCGTGACGGTCCTGCGCGACGGCGGCTACATCGCCACGCGCCCGATGGACGAAATGGACCGGGCCGAGCTGATCCGCCAGATGGTCGGGCGGTCGGTCGACGCCGTATTCTCCAAGGTCAACGCGCCCCTGGGAGATGTCGTGCTGGAAACGCGGGGGATCTCGTGCGCGCAGGCCAAGGTGCGCGACGTGAGCCTCAGCATCCGAGCAGGGGAGATCCTCGGACTGGCGGGGCTGGTCGGCGCCGGAAGAACGGAACTGGCCCGGGTGTTATTTGGCCTCACCCCCGCCGACGCGGGGCAAGTTCTCGTGCGCGGGCGGCCGGTGACGATCGGCTCGCCGGACCACGCGATCCGCCAAGGTATCGCCTACGTGCCCGAGGACCGACGGCGGCACGGGGTGATCCTGGAGATGCCGGTCGCATCCAACGCAACGCTGGCCATCCTGCGACGCCTCGCGACCGGCGGAATGATCCGCTTCAGTCAGGAGCGGAGGGTGGCAGAGTCGTTCGTCGAGCGACTGGGAATCAAGACGGCGTCGATCGATTCGCCGGCCGGGAATCTCTCGGGTGGAAATCAGCAGAAGGTCGCGCTGGCGCGTTGGCTGGCGACCGAGCCTTCCGTGATCATCCTCGACGAGCCCACTCAGGGCGTGGACGTAGGCGCCAAGGCCGAGATTCACCGGCTGATGTGCGAACTCGCCGGGCGCGGCATGGCCATCCTTATGATCTCGTCCGAACTGCCCGAGGTGCTGGGCATGAGCGACCGCATTGCGGTCATGCACCAGGGACGAATCGCCGGTACGCTCGACCGTGCCGACGCCACGCAGGAGCGCGTGCTGGCGATGGCGTTAGGGCATCGCGAGGAGGGGGCTGCATGAGAGTGCTGCTGCAGCGATACTCGCGCGAAGCGTCGGTGGCGGCCGCGTATGCGGCGCTGCTGGCGCTGTTGGCGTGGCAGGCGCCGCGCTACTACCAGCAGCAGTTCGCCAGCGTCTGGGTGTCGATCGCGCCGGTCCTGGTGCTGGCGACTGGCATGGCGCTGGTCATCCTGGCGCGCCACATCGATATTTCCATCGGATGGCAACTTTCCGTATGCGGGGTGGTGGCCGGCCTGATGGCGCGCCAGGGCGTGCCTATGCCGGCGGTTGTTGTGCTCACCATTGGGCTGGGCGCCGTCATGGGAGCATTCAACGGCGCGCTGGTGGCGTTCATGGGGTTGCCATCGATTGTCGTGACGTTGGCCACCATGGTGATCCTGCGCCAGGGCCTCGCCTGGGTGCGGCAGGGCGAGGCAGTCTATGGATTGCCCGCAGATTTCCAGTGGTTCGGCCAGACCCAGGCGGCGGGACAGTTCACGCTGGTCGTTGTGGCGCTGGGGCTGTTCGGCGCCTTTGCGTGGGGTCTGCGATGGTTGGCGGCGGGGCGTGCCGTCTACGCCGTCGGCTCCGACCACGAAGCAGCGCGGCTGGCGGGCATTCGGCCACACCGCGTCGTCTTCGGCGTCTTCGTGTTGATGGGGGCCTTGGCCGGTCTGGCGGCGATGCTCCAGTCGGTGCGCTCGCCGCAGGTTGATCCCAACGCCGGAAAGGACCTGGAACTGCAGGTTATCGCCGCCGTCGTGGTCGGTGGCGTGGCGATTTCCGGCGGGCGAGGCACGCTGATCGGCGTGCTCCTGGGCGTGGCCCTGCTGGGCACGATCGGCTCGGCCCTGGTCTTCCTCGACGTCCACAGCACATGGCAGCGCGCGCTCGAGGGACTGATCATTCTCATCGCCGTCTCCAGTGATGCGCTCAGGCGGAGGGCCGCACCATGACCGCGATGCCGGGTCCCACCGCGCGCGGCATACACACTCTGACGCGGACCACGCCTTTCGTGTCGCCGCAGCAGTGGGTGCTTATCGGCCTGTTGCTCGTCGAAGTCGCGATCTTCTCCATTGTTGGAACGAACTTCTTCTCAGCCGATGCCGCGTACCAGGTGACGCGGTTCTCCGTTGAACTGGGCCTGATCGTGCTTGCCCTCACGCCCGTCATCGTCAGCGGCGGGATCGACCTGTCCGTCGGCTCGCTGCTGGGCCTCTGCGCCGTTCTCTTCGGAAAATTCTGGCGCGACATGGGCATGCCCCCTGCGCTGGCGGGACTGGCCGCGATCGCCATCGGCGGGTTGGGCGGCTCCCTCAACGCCCTGCTCATCACGCGCCTCCGCATTCCACCGCTGATCGTGACGCTCGGCTCGTTCTCACTCTTTCGGGGGCTGGCCGAGGGAATCACCGGCGGCGTAGACAACTTTACAAACTTCCCTGCCTCATTCCTCGTGCTTGGCAGAGGGCCGCAAATCCCCATCTTCATCGCCGCTGCCATACTGTTCTGGCTCTTGCTGCATCGCTCGACGGTTGGACGAGCGCTCAGCGCCATCGGGTATTCGCCCGAAGGCGCGCGGCATGCGGGCATTCCCGTAGAGCGCCGCCTGGCGCTGGTCTATGTGCTCTGTGGGTTGGCTTCGGGGCTGGCCGCGGTGATCTACGCCGCCCGCGTGGGCCAGGCCAAGGCCGACGCGGGAACGGGCTATGAACTGGCCGCCATCACCGCGGTGGTACTGGGAGGAACCTCGATTTTCGGCGGGCGCGGCAGCATCCTCGGATCGCTGCTGGGGTTGTTTATCATCGCCATTCTGCAGATAGGGTTGCGTATGGCCTCGGGTCCGGGCGAGGCCGCCGGCGTGCTCACGGGCGTACTTCTGCTGGCTGCCATCGCTATTCAATGGGTCTTGTCGCGCGCCGCAGCCCCCACGGCAACTGCACCAACTACCGGTGAAAAGGAGTTTGAAATGAGAAACTCACAATTGGCCGTGCTGAGCGTCGTCATCCTGCTGGCGGCCGCGATCATCGCGGGGAGCAACTACCTGCTGGTGCGCTCGATCGCACACAACCCCAATGAGACGCCATCCACATCCGGCGGCGCCGGGCCCGCCTCGGGCAAGAAGTTCACCATTGCCATGATGCCCAAGAGCAAGGGCAACGCTTACTTCATCGCCTGCCAGAAGGGCGCCGAGGAAGCGGCCAGGGAACTTGGCGTGAACCTGATCTGGGATGGCCCCACCGATCCGGAGCCGGCCAAGCAGAACGAGATCGTCGACACATGGGTTGCCCGCGGCGTGGACGTGATCTGCGTGGCGGCGGAGAACGGCAAGGGCCTCTCCACGGCCCTGCGCGAGGCACGGAAAAGGGGCATTAAGGTGGTAACTTACGACGCCGACGCCGACCCCGATGCCCGCGACTTCTTCGTCAACCAGGCCACGCCCCAGGGCATTGGCTACACCCTGATGGACACCGCCGCCCGAGTGATGGGCGGCAAGGGCGAGTTTGCGATCATCACGGCCTCGCTGACGGCCGCCAACATGAACGAGTGGCGCAAGCACATCGATGAGCGGCTGAAGAAGTACCCCGATATCAAATGCCTCGACGTCCGGCCGTGCGACGACATTCAGCGCAAGGCCCAGGAAGAGGCCACCGTGCTGCTGAACAAGCACCCCAACCTCAAACTGATCATGGCGATCTGCTCGCCGGCCGTTCCGGGCGCCGCCGAGGCGGTGAAGCAGTCGGGCCGCAAGGACGTCAAGGTGATCGGCCTGGGCCTGCCGAACGAGAATAAGAACTATGTCCACGCGGGGATAACCGAGGCGGTGATCCTGTGGAACACCATGAATCTGGGCTACCTCACCGTCCACGCCGCCCACGACCTTGCCGGCGGCAGTCTGACCCGAGGCGCCAAGGAATTGTCGGCCGGGAGATTGGGAACGATGCAGATCGAGGGCGACAACATCCTCCTGGGCACGCCTTTCGTCTTTACGAAGGACAACATCGACCAGTTCGATTTTTAGCAGGGGAGTGTTCGACGTCAGCGAGGGGAAAGCACCCTCGGCTCGAAGAGGTGACTGACACGTGACGTCTGCGGCCTCCAACCCGCCAGCGACCAGGTTCTCGGGCAAATCAGCCTCCGAAAGAAGTTGTGATCAGACACCTCGGAGGCTACCATAAGTGCCGGTGAATAAACAGGTTACGCCGCCAGGCGAAGGGCACGAAAATCGGTGGATCAGCACACTGGATTCGCATCAACGGCGGTGCCGGTGCGGAAACCGTCACGCCGAAGTCCCGCACGGCGGACGTTGTCAACATGTTGGCGAAATGAGCGTAGGCCAGCAGGCAAACGAAACGAAAGGTTTCACATGCATTCACTGATTATCGCAACGATGGCTGTTTTGTTCTGCATCGTAACTCCAGGAACACAGGCCCAAGCCGCGGGTTCGCCGGTGGGCTCATCCATGATCGCCATGGATTACGCCCGGTATCTTGCACCCATAGATCTGCACTTCACCAAGCCGACCAAACCGATCGAAGGCATTCCCTTGGGAAACGGCAAGATGGGAACGCTGGTCTGGATCGATGGCTCGGCCTCCAAACTGGAGTTCAATTTCGGCCGGCCGGATGTCTTCTACAGGGGTAGCGCAACGACCACTTTCAGCTACACCAGCCACACCGACGGCAACTCCAAGGTCGGCCATGTCGATATCGGCTTTCAAGGGAGTCCCTTTGCCGGCACCTGCAATCAGGACCTTCACGCCTATGACGGCTATGAGAGCGTGCAAGGCGTCGATGTCAGCGTGAGAATCGTCGCATGGCGAGACCGCGACGTGTTTGCCATCGAAATCACCGACAATCGGGCCGCGCCCTCCGCCATCACCGTCGATCTGGCCAAGATGATGCCCGATGCCGTGAAGGGGCTGTACAGCAACACGTCGACGCAATCGCAGCAGAACAACATGCTGGTGCTCAAGCAGGTATTCAGTGAGAAATGCGATACCGGGATGTCGGTCAATGATTTCTATTGTGCCTCCGCCTGTGTCATTGCCGTGCAAGGCCGCAGGGCGACCGCGACGAACAGCCAGTTGGTCATTCCCGCGGCCAAAGGCATGTTCACCATCTATATCGGCAGCGCGGCTTCGATGACGCCCAAGGAGGATGTCGTGGCGCTGGCGAGCGCGGAGGTGAATGCGGCTTTGGCCACCACCTTCGCCGCCATCTTCGACTCCACCGCGGCGCAATGGCACGAGTTTTGGCAGAAATCATTCATCTATCTGCCGGCCACACACGACCGGCCTTTCGACGAAAGCTTCGATCAGCACTGGCTCTATTATCTCTATTGCATGAACACCTGCCAGCGCGGCAAGTTTCCGATCCATGCCAACGGCGGCATCTTCAATGTGCAGGACGGCTGGCAGTATTGGGGGTCGATGTACTGGTGGTTCAACAGTTCGCGCCAGACCTTGACTCCGGTCTTCGAACAGGCCAATCACCCTGAACTGGCGGATCCCTATTTCAGCATGCTTTCCGGGCAGTTCCCGAAGATCAATAAGCTTGCCAGTCAGTATTTTGGCGCCGGCAAGGATGCGATCTGGATTCAGGAAACCTTCACCTTCGACGGACCGGAGGTCATGCCGGAGACCGGAGCAAGGCCGACTAGGGAAATGCGTAGCGTTTGGGAGACCCGCTGGTCGGGCGGAACTTGTTCCCGGCTCTTGTATAATACGGCGGAAGCGGCACAGTGGTATTGGGAACGCTATGAATACACCCATGACCTCGCGTGGCTGAAGGAGCGGGCCTATCCCATGATCAAGGGTGCCGCCGAATTGTACCGGACGTATCCCGGAACAAAGCTCGAGGCCGACGGCAAATACCACATCAACAATACCTCGTGGGCAGAGACCTATCTCGACGGAGTCCGCGATTGCATCAACGACTTGGCTTCGGTCAGGGGAATCTTTCCGGTCGCAATCAAGGCTGCGAAACTGCTGAACGTCGATACCGATCTGGTGCCGCTGTGGCAGGACATGCTGGACAAGATTGCTCCCTATCCGACCAATACGACCCCACAGGCCATGGGCGTGCTTCAAATCGCCGGCGAGCCGGTGTATGCGATTGGCATCGGGAACGACAAGCGGCCCGGATCGGACGCCGACCCGCGGATGATGATGGTTAACATCTTCGATTTGGTGAACACGGAAACAAAGGCCGCCAGACCCCAAGAATGGCAACTGGCGATGAACACCCTAAGCGCCATGAACCTTGGCAGGCGGGTGGCGAACGGTACGAATGACGACGAGATCAACCGGTTCTTCGGCACCATGGCGAGAATGGGCAGCACGGAATGGGTGAAGAAATGCTTCGCCGCGTCTGTGAGACACTGGAAGAACAAGGACGACGCCTGTGCGAGGTTCCTCAATCACATTCGCGAATACAACCCAGAAGGAGGCTTCGCGCTCGACTGGCAACACGACGGGACGTTTAGCGAAGGACTTTGCCAAGCATTGCTCCAATCGGGTGCCGCCTTGCCCGGCGGGACTCCCATTCTTCGCGTGTTTCCCGCCTGGCCGAAGGACATGGACGCCATCTTCAGCCTGCGCGCCAAAGGCGATTTCCTGGTCACCTCCCGCATGAAATCCGGGAACGTCGATTTCATCGAAGTCACCTCCCAACGCGGTGGCCCCTGCACCCTGCGCAATTATTGGGGAAACCAAAGCGTCGATCTTTATCGCAACAATGCCAAGACCGAAACGATGTCAGGCGATTTGTTGACCTTCACAACTAAGGCTGGTGAGAACATCGTCGTAGTCAAGAGCGGTACGAATCCGTCGAACTTTCGCGTAAGTCTTCCGGCGAGTGGTGCAATCCCGAAATGAGAACTTTGAGATACGGCCAGGGCGGAGACGGCCCGGAATGCCAGGCAAACGAAACAAAAGGCAACCCATGATGACTACATAGAAATTGGTGAAGCGAATACCGATGGCGGGCTTGGCGCTTTACGCGCTGGCTGGAAAGGGGCGTTCGGAGAGGTGGCGGCTCCAGTGATTGGGTAGAAATAGGTTCGGACAACCGTGGTTCTCGGGCAAATCAGCCTCCGAAAAAAGTTGTGATCAGACGCCTCGCAGGCTACCATAAGTGACGGTAAAGAAACAGGTTATGCCGTTAGGCGAAGGGCACGAAAATCGGCGGGCCAGCACGACCTGTCTGAAAAAACGGAGAATAGAAAGAGATGATAAGCCGAGTCGCTGTGTTGTGCGGGATGACCGCAATGTTGTTGACGCCGATGGCGCCGATGCAAGCCAGGGCAGACGTCAGAAGTGATTTTGCCAACCCGCCCCTGAAGTTCAGAGCCCGGCCGCTCTGGTTTTGGAACAACACCAACGTGACCGCCGCCGAAGTCGAGGCGCAATTGCAGGGCAATCGCGACCGGAGCGGGTATGGCGGCCTGGCCCCGCTGCCGTTCGGGGCAAAGTTTACGCCCAAATACCTCAGTGAGGAATATTTTACTCTTTATGGGGCGGCCGTGATGCAAGCCAGGCAATTGGGGATGTTCCTGACCATCTATGACGAATACGGCTTTCCCAGCGGAAGTTGCGGCGCCAACAACGGCGATGGTATCCCGCGATTTAAGAACAAGTATCCCGAGGCCACCCTGAGACGGCTCGATAAGCACGAAGATGCTGTCACGGGACCTTGTCCCTATTCCAAGCCGATTCCCCCGGGCACGCTCATGAGCATCGTGGCCATGAACACCGCCACCAAAGAGAGAGTGGATCTCACCGCCAAGGCGAGCGGAGGCTCGATTTCCTGGAGCGTTCCCGAAGGCTCGTGGAAAATCATGACCTTTGTGTGCGTCCTGGACGGGGATCCGAATGTCGATTACCTCGAACCGGATAGCGTCGCCAAGTTCATCGGCATGGTCTATCAGCCGTATTACGACAAATTCGCACGCGACTTCGGCTCAACCATTGCCGGCGCGTTTTACGATGAGCCCACCCTGTACCGTGGGCAGGGCCGCTTATGGACGGACAAGTTTAATGAGAAATTTCTGGCCGCCCATGCCTTCAGTCCGACCCCGTATTACCCGGCCCTGTGGTATGACATCGGCCCGGAGACCCAGGCAGCAAGGAATTATCTCTTTGGCTTCAGGACCGAACTTTACGCCTCCGGCTACATGAAAACCGTCCAGGACTGGTGCGCTGCGCACGGCCGAATACCGCTGCTCGGGCACCAGGACCAGGAAAACATAAAAAACCCGGTGGGCGTCTCGGGGGACCTCATGAAGTGTTACAAGTATCAGGACGTGCCTGGAATCGACAAAATCGGCTGGGACAATGACCCCGAAGCCTATTACAAGATCGTCAGTTCGGCAGCCTACAACTGGGACAAGTCTCAGGCCATGACCGAGACGTACGGCGCCATGGGCAATTTAAGCTGGGGCCGGCTTTATGCGATCGTGATGGAACAATATGCCAAGGGCATCAACAACATCATTCCACACGGAGTCTGGTATAACCTCGGCAACGTCACCTATTTGCCGGAACTGTCCTATCGCACCCCCCGCTATGCGGACGGGCTGGCCGACTACAACACCTATATCGGGCGGCTCAACGTCCTGCTGCAGGACACCGGGCGGCATGTGGCCGATATCGCAGTGCTCTATCCGATTGCCACCCTGCAAGCGGGATACCATTTTGACGGCCCGCTAAGCCCCTACTCCGGCGGCGTGAATGTCCCGGAAGCGGATTACGTTTACCTGGGCGAACTCCTGGCCACCAAGGTGTGCCGCGATTTCACCTTTCTCCACCCCGAAGTTCTGGATGAACGGTGCTCGGTCAAGGGCAATCGCCTCACGCTGAAAAACAAAATCAACCATGAAGAGTACCAAGTGCTCATCCTGCCGGGGCATCGCACCATCCGCTGGAGCAACCTGAAGAAAATCAAACAGTTTTACGACGACGGCGGCCAGGTGATCGCCACCGGACAATTGCCGTCCAAGTCGGCGGAGTTTGGCCACGATGCCGATGTGGTAAGAACTATTAAGGAGATGTTCCCCAAGGTTCAGCAGCAGATCATCGCCACCGCGTCCAGCGAGTGGCGCGAGTCCGGCGCCTACGAGGCGGCCAAAGCCATCGACGGCTCACCCGACACCCGCTGGACACCGGCGGATGAACAAACGAAGGACTGGTGGCTCGAAGTGAATTTTGGAACCGATCAAACGTTTAATTCGACCCTGATCAAAGAGGCCTTCGGCCGGGCGACTTCCTACAGCATCCAGTACTGGAACGGCAACGCCTGGGTCACCTGCACCACCGGCAGCACGATCGGCGGCAACAAGGTGGACAAGTTCAGCACCGTGACCGCCTCGCGGGTTCGGCTTGCCATTGGCAGCGTCTCTTCGGGCCAGCCGTCAATCGCCGAGTTTGAAACCCATTTGGATGACGGCCCCAATCTGGCCCACAGCGATTCACTGGTCGTGCAGCACGGCAAGAACGGCTCGTCCGCAATCTATCTGAATTCCCCCAACGAAGCCAACCTGCGCCAGGTACTGGACAAAGCCCTCAAGTTGTATGACGTGGCAATCGATGGCAACCAGAAGTTGCGATATATTCACAGGATGAACGGCGCGACCCACGTCTACTTTTTCGCGAACATCGGCGACGCGACCGCAGATGCCGTGGTCCGGCTGCGAGGGAAGATCAAACCCGAAGCGTGGGATCCGCATACCGGCCGGATTTCCGTTCCTGAATATTCGCAAACGGTCGAAGACGATCAGCCTGTCACCAAAGTCAGGCTGACACTGAGTCCCGTTCATTCAGTATTCATCGTCGGAAAATAGGTGATTACCACATGAACACCTTACGGATCAGAATCGGATTGATCGCCGGATTGTTGATCGCTCTGGGCTGCGCCGTCATGGCGGCGGACAAACCGGCCGGCGCGTCGGAGTTCTTCTTCAAGGATGGCGACCGAATCGTGATGATGGGGGACAGCATCACCGAACAGCACATGTATAGCACCTACCTGGAATTGTGGACACTCACCCGGTTCCCGGCGTGGAACCTGACCTTCCGCAATGTGGGCATCGGCGGCGACGGGGCGCCCGGCGGGAATGACCGTTTCAAGCGCGATGTGCTGTGCCACAATCCCACGGCCATGACGGTGAACTTCGGCATGAACGACGCCACCGGTGATTTCAACCGCTTCTTGACCGGCCTGCAGGGCATCGCGGACCAGGCGCGGAGTAACCATGTGCGGCTTGCTTTGTTGACGCCCCAGCCCGTGGAAAAAAGCGAGGACGGTCCGGCCATTGAAGGCTCTGCCACGAAACTGGAGAAATTCTCGGCGGGCACGAAAGCCATCGCGGCGAGCAATAACGTCTGGTTTGTGGACCAGTTCCATCCCTATTTGCAGGTGCTGGACAAAGCCCGCGCGGCCGATCCCAAGAACCGCATCATGGGCGGAGATCCGGTTCATCCTGGACCTCCAGGCCAGGCATTGATGGCCGCCGAAATTCTCAAGGGGTTGAAGTTTCCTTCACTGGTTTCTGCGGCTGAGATCGATGCGGCGAAACTCGCGGTCGTGAAGGCACAGCAGTGCCAGATCACCGGTCTCGCCGCCGGAACCAATGGGGCCATCCAATTCAAACGGCTGGATGCGGCGCTGCCCTATTTTCCTGATCGCGCCGAATCCATTTTGAAATGGACGCCGCTTCTGGAAGAGATTAACGATTACCGGCTGAAGGTCACGGGACTCAAGCCGGGCCAGTACGAGGTCCGGTTGGGCGGCGCCAAGGTGGCCGAGTATTCCGCGGCGGCACTCGCCGAGGGCGTCAACCTCGCCTCAGCGGCATTGAAGGCAGGGCCCGTCGCGGCCCAGATTAAGGAGATTGTCAGTGCCGTCAATGCCAAGAATGGTTACTTCCATGACCGGATTTTCCGGGGCGTGCTTCTGGCTGGAATCAGCATCCCAGACTTCGTCGAAAACCGGAAAGACATGGTAGACCAGATTGAATCGCAGCGGGGACTCGCTTTCACAAAGCGAATGGCCGAGATGCCCGGGTACGAGAAAGCCATCCGGAAATCGCTGGTCATCCAGCCGCACGCGGTCGAGCTTGTGCCAGTCGCTGGGGCAGCGGAATCCCGTCCTGGCAGCAACCGTGACTGAACCCCACCCGAACAACCAACATGCAGAGCGCGGAGGAACACATGAACCAATCGCAGCGAGGTGATGAGAGCGTCGACGCTTGGCCTTTATCTCCTGGCCAATGCGTGCGCAGGGCGGGGCAGACAAGAGATGTAAGCGCTTGTAGAATAAGGCGGACGGAATGGGGCCGCTAAACCGAGGTAACTCCCGTGCGTCGCGCTGATGAAGCAATCGCTGATGGGACAATGAACTCACCCGGGAATCTTCCAGGCGGATTCCGCAAGCCGCTCAAGCGGCTCGCGAGTTTCTGCCTGACTGCCCTGGCATTGTCCACCTGTTCTCTCGCGGTGGAATCGGCTCCGCCACGGGAACCGTTCGCCGGCCCCGACTTGGTGCTGTGGCTGGATGCCCAGCACATCGACGGCCGCGGCGATACAAACCGCCCGCCGCGCCATGGTGACCCGATCGACGTCTGGGGAGATCGGAGCACCTATCGCAATGATGCTCGCCAGGCGATTCCCCAACTCCGGCCCACGTACGTACGCGATGCCACGGACGGCGGCTTTGCGGCGGTTCATTTCGAGGCCGCCCAACGGCAACATCTCTCGGCGGGGAATCCGCCTTCGCTCGACTTGTCCGTGCTGACGGCCTATGTCGTGGCCCAAGCCGGCAAGTCCGGCAGCGACATGTGGCTGTTCAGCAAGAACCAATGGGGTCCGCCCTGGACCGGCTACGGGATCGCCATCAGCAAGGATGAACTACGCCCCTGGCCTCACCTCGGTTTGGAAACCGGAGCGCATGGTTACTTCCAGTTCGGCTGTAACCTGGATTCCGTCTTCCGGATCGTCGAGGTCCGCTATGACGGAAAGATTGCCACTGGTCGTTTGGAGACGAGGTCTGACAGAGAGCAGGTGGTCAGTGGCCGTATCGCCACGAACAACCAGCCTCTGACCATTGGCTCGCTGGCTTCCCAATACCTCGAAGGCGAGATTGCCGAAATCCTCATTTACCGCCGCGCCTTGAACGACCAGGAACGCGAGCAGACAAGCCGTTACCTGATGGGCAAATATGGTCTGCCGCTCAGCCAGGATGACGCGGCCGAAGCACCGCTGGTTTCTGACTGGCTGTTTCAGGCTGAGGATCATCCGCTGATGGAACGAATTGATAAGGAAATTCTTTGGACACGAGAACTGGCAGCGCGCTTGGCCAAGGACCCGCGTACGCCCAGCCTCCGCGGGGAACTGGTCGAGATGGATGCGTTGGCCGCGAAGGCCGCCGAAACTGGCAGACAAGCCTTCAGCCGAAGGGCAGCCAGGGAGTTGTATCTTGCCGTGCGGCGGGTCAAACGGAGCATCCTGTTCAAGAATCCCGCGGTGGACTTTACGCAACTGCTGTTCATCGACCAGCCGCTGCCGCAAGGGTCGGAGTCCAGTCACGAAGCGGTCCACCGCCTGGGGATGATGGCGGTTCCCGGGGGGCGGCTGCTGGTGCTCGATGGGCTGCATCCGGGCGGACAGATCCGCCAACTGGCACCGGGGAAGCCTGGCAGTTTCTGGCGACCCGAGTTGTCGTTCGATGCCAGGAAGGTGCTCTTCTGCTTCAAGCCGCAGGATGCGAAAAGTTTTCACCTGTATGAGATGAACCTGGACGGCAGCAGCCTGAAGCAACTGACCGACAGCGATTACGACGACATCGATCCGATCTACCTGCCCGACGGCCATATCATGTTCACGACCACCAGGGGCAACACGTACGTCCGCTGCGGACCCTACATCTATTCGTACGTGCTGGCCCGCTGCGATGCGGACGGGGGAAACGTTTACCTGGTCAGTATGAACAGCGAACCGGACTTCGTGCCGGCCTTGATGAATGACGGACGAGTCGTCTATTCACGATGGGAGTACTCGGATAAAGACCAGAACCGTGTGCAGAGTCTTTGGACCACGCGCCAGGACGGGACGCAGACGGCCGTTCTTTGGGGCAACCAGAGCGTATGGCCGGACCACTTGGCGGAGCCGCGGCCTATGCCGGGCAGCGGACGGGTGATGTTTACCTCAGTTGGACACCACGACTGGTTTCATGGTTCCATCGGCATTATTGATCCGAACCGGGGGTTCAACTTTCCCCAGGGGATCACACGAGTCACCTTCGACCTGCCGTGGGCCGAGGTGGGCAATTCTCCGGCAGACCGACCCGAATCGCCGGATTATCACCCGTCGGGCCGCTTCACGGGATACCTGGGCGCCTATCCGCTTTCCGAAGAGGACTTTCTGGTCTCGGCTCGAGGCGTGGCCGACAAGTTCCGCATCTATCTGATGGATGTGCATGGAAACCGTGAGTTGATTTACGAGGGGATGCACCATGCCTGGTACGCCATGCCGGTGAGGCCGCGTCCGGTGCCGCCCCGGCAGCCGGATCTGGTGACCTGGCCCGGCACCGGCACGGAGCGCAAGCCGGTGCAGCCAGGCGTGTTTTATAGCGGTGACGTTTGCCAGGGAGTGCCGGACCTGCCGCGTGGGAGGGTCAAGTACCTGCGGGTGTTCCAGCAAGACGCCAAGACGTATTCCACCTGGAGCAAGGTTTTCGCGTTTTCGGGACCGGCCGTCTCGGCGGTCCAGTCCGAGGCGGTCAAGCGGATCGTCTCTACGGTGCCGGTCGAACCCGACGGCTCGGTTTACTTCGAGGCTCCAGCGGGGCAAGCCTTGTTTTTTCAACTGCTGGACGAGCACTACCGGGCGCTGCATACGATGCGTTCGTTTACCGGGGTGCTCCCGGGCGAACGGCGTGGGTGTGTTGGCTGCCATAGCATGCACAGCATCGCGCCGCCGAACACGCCGGGACTGGCGTCACGGCACCCGCCCACCGCGTTGAGCCCGCCCCCTTGGGGCTCGGAGAGCATCGGCTACGAACGGTTCGTCCAACCTGTGCTGGACCGCTATTGCGCCAAGTGCCATCAGGGCGATGGCGAGGCCCGCAAGAAACTGGATCTGACCCTGCGTCCCGCCTCGGGTGCCTTCTCGCTTTTCAAGGAGCCTTATCTGACGCTCATCGGGCCGGCCGCCTGGCCAATTCCCCTCCCCAAGACGGGCCAGCCCGGCTACGGTCTTGCAGGAGCGATCCCCGTGTACGGCCTGAAGCCTGATGACGTGTATCCGAATGATCCTGCCACTGACGGACCTTCAACCATTCACAGGACGTTGCGACCGATGCGGTATCTTTCCGCGCGGAGCCCGCTGATAGAGCTCGCGATGAGTGGCAAGCACCACGACGTCAAAGTTGACCCAGTCGGACTGCTCAAGCTGATTGCCTGGATCGACGCCAATTGCCCGTACTTGGGCGAAGAGGAAATCCGGGCCATGGCGGATCCCGATTTCAACGGCATCGAACAATTGCCCATCCGACCGCGTTTGAGAACCGCACCCATCATTGAGCGGCCGTGAGGCTACCCGGCCGGGGTGTAGAGCCCCTGTGCTCGACGACGGTGGATGTGCGTCCCGAAAACTCCGTCCGGGGTCTGCAGGGTGAGTGACGGGTGTCAGCGGGTGTTATCTGCGACAACCAGATGGCGGATTCCGGCGCGAAGGCCGTCCTGAAATATATTCTTTTTTCCGTTCAATCTCCACAAGTCATTTCCTGTCTGGGCCCTTGCAGTTGCTATTGACAAGCCAAGGGCCAGGTTACCGCCTACTTTAGAGAAGTTATT
>JAPLMO010000028.1 GCA_026386995.1 Planctomycetota bacterium
GTCCCTGCGCCATGGTAAGACACGACGGCTTCTCGCAGTACACGTCCTTTCCGGCGCGCATCGCCATGATGGAAGCCGGCGCATGCCAGCGATCGCCGGTGGCAATCAGCACGGCATCCACATCCGTTCGCTCGGCCAGGAGCTGGCGAAGGTCGCCATACGTGGCACAATCCTTCGTGCCGTATCGGCCGTCCACCATGCTCTTCATCGCTTCGCGCTGGCCCTTCCTGACGTCGCAGACCGCGACACACTGCACATCGGATTCGGCAATCATGGCTCTCAGATCGCCGCCGCCCCTGCCGCCAAGTCCGATGCCGCCCAAGATGATTCGTTCACTCGGCGCCACCGTCCCGCCCTTGCCCAGCGAGGATGCCGGAATAAGGCACGGAAGCGCAATCGCACCTGCCGCCGCGGAGACTCCCTTGAGGAACTTCCGCCTGCTGAGCCCCTTGACCGCGCCACGGATTCTCTCGACTGGATTCGCCATGTCACATTCTCCTGTCGGCATTCTTGTCACTTCTCATTGCCCATCCGCTTCAGCAGTTCTTCCGCGCGTTTCACGACCGCAGGGTCGTCCGCAGCGACTTTCACGACCTTCTCCAGCGCTGCCTTGGCCACCCCGGCATACTCCTTCTGCTTCCGTTTCTCGGCAATCGCCATGATGGTTGCCACCGCTTCACGCTTGACGGCGGTGTCATCAAGGTACGGAACGATCAAATCCAGCGATTCGGCGCTGGCGGCGCTTCCCATCGCTCCCAGCAGCATCCGCTTCTCCTCCTCGCGCTGGATGATCGGCGCCGCCTGGCGGCAGATAGCCAGATTGTCTTGGACGGCAACACTCTTTTGCAGGGCAATCCCCAGATAACCGCCCAGAGACCCTCCCCCGTCTTGTGTACCAGGTCGAGTAAGGATTTCCGTGGCGTTGGGGCAGGCGTAGCCGCGCCCCAAGCAGCACAACCTGGCCCATCGACCGCCGCGGGCGCGACGCCGCGAACACCGCTGGCGTCATCCAACTCAACGAACTGTGCGATCGGTGGTGATTGTAACCTAGTCTCCACCGTTCCGCCGGTCCTGTCCAGCTTTTTTCGCACTTTCGATTCGGGAAACCCCAGACCGGACGGCCTCCGCGACGGCTCCTCAACGCCTGAGTCCATCCCCGCCGGTCGCAGTTTACCTGCGCTTCTCAAGCACTCCGTTCTAACCCGCCGCATACAAGGCACTTACAGTCCGGTTAACAGCCGCGAGATCGCCCCAAGATTTCGCCAACGTTTGAAACGCGTTCGGAATGGGGAGCCAAAACCTCAACGGCCGCAACTCGGCGGCCGTTCCTTTGCGCTAGTGCCGCGGGGCGCAACTCGCGCACCCAACTACGCTTGTAGCAAGGCGGAACGCCCTCTTGCTCTCGATTCTGCCACCTGTTAAACGCAGGCGGCGATTGTTAGGCCCTTGTCTGCCCCAACTCTCGGACTCTCAAGGCCCCGCGCGAGGTCCGTTTAATAACCCTGATTGGAAAGGGGCGTTCGGGGTGGTGGCGGCTCCAGTGACGGGGTAGAAACAGGTCCAGACAACCGTGGTTTTCGGCCAAATCAGCCTCCGAAAGAAGTTGTGAGTGGACGCCTCGGAGGCTACCATAAGTGACGGTGAAGAAACAGATTGCGCCGCCAGGCGAAGGGCACGAAAATCGGTTGACCAGTACGGCAGGGAGCAAAAGTTAATCGTTCAGCGTTAAGCGTAACATGTCACGAGACGTCTATGATGTCGCGTAAGGGAAAAACCGGGAAATTTCAAAAGTCAGCAAAACTAGCCAGGCGTGATGGCTATGTCGCCCTGGCGGGGCTCGCCTTTTTGCTTGCGGCCACCACTGGGTTGGCAGGGGGTGAAGTCAAGGCGGCCGCTGCTCCGGCCTCTCATCCGGAATCCCGCGAGATCGCCCTCACCGGGAATCTGTTGCTGGTGCCCGTCGCCAAGGGCCAACAACCCGCCGCCAAGGGCAAAGAGCGCGGCCGGCTCACGGTGCGCGTCGACGGGAACCTCGTCCACAATCTCGAGGTCCACCTCGCCCAACCCAAGGAGGATGTTGAGTGGTGGGCCGCCCTCGACATGGGCAAGTATGTCGGCAAAAAGGCCGTGCTCGCGATGTCGGACCTAACCGATAGCCCCGGCCTCGCCTCGATCGAAAGCTCCGACCGGGAACGGCACCTGATGCCCTTATACGACGAACCGCTGCGTCCGCAGTTCCACTTCTCGCAGAGGCTCGGCTGGAACAACGACGTCAACGGACTGGTTTACCACGACGGCGAGTGGCACCTGTTCTTTCAGTACTGCCCGACCACCCTATATCACGCCGACAAGCACTGGGGCCATGCCGTGAGCAAGGATTTGGTCCATTGGGAGGAATTGCCCATCGCCCTTTATCCGGTGACTCAAGCGAAGGGGCAATGCTTTTCGGGCAGTGCCGTCGTTGATCATCACAATACAGCCGGCTTCCAGACCGGCGAGCGGCCGCCGATCATCGCGGTGTTTTCCGACTTTGGCGCTGGCGTCGGGGAAGCCTTGGCTTACTCGAATGATCGCGGCCGTACCTTCAACTACTACGAGGGCAACCCGGTCCTCAAGCACCCCGGCAACGATCCGAAGGTCATCTGGTACAAATACGGGAAGAACGATCAGCCGCTCAACGCCGAGGCGCAAAAACTCGGTGGGCACTGGGTGATGGCCGTCTATGATCACACCCGCGAGTTCGGAAAGAACATCGCTTTCTATACCTCGACCAACCTGAAGAACTGGACCGAGCAAAGCCACCTGCCCGGCTATTCCGAATGCCCCGACATCCTTGAGTTGCCCATCGACGACGACAAACAGGGCACGCGCTGGGTCACCTTCGCCGCGGATGCACAATATGCGGTCGGCCAATTCGACGGCCGCACGTTCACGCCCGAGCACGAAGGCAAGCACCGCGTGCATTATGGCGCGTATTTCGCCTCGCAGACGTTCAACAACGTGCCCGACGGCCGGTGCATTCAAATCGGTTGGGCCAGGATCAACCTGCCGGGGATGCCGTTCAACCAGGCCTTCACCTTTCCGCACCGCCTGACGCTGCACAAGACCCCGGATGGCCTTCGGATGTTCGCACAACCGGTCGAGGAGATCGCCAATCTCCGCAACAAAAGCCACAGCGCCGCTGGCGGGGAACTGGTCCCGGGTGCGCCTCGTAAGGTCGCGGTCTCCGGGGAACTCTTCGAAGTCCGCGCGGAGTTCGTCCTTGGCCAGGCCAAGGTGGTCGGGCTCGACATCGGGGAAAACCGCGTGGCCTACGATGTTGCCGCCGGGAAACTGAACGGCGCCGCCATGACGCCTGTCGACGGGAAGGTCTCCATGCAGGTCCTGGTAGACCGGCCGATGATCGAAATCTGCGGTAACGACGGCGCGATTTACATCACCTCGGACCGGCGCAAGCGAGGCGAGGTATCGTCTGTAACGGCCTTCGCCGACGGCGGGCCGGCGAATCTGATCGCGTTCGAAGTCCATGAACTGAAATCGATCTGGAAGAAGTAGAATAGGAACAGGGCGCTTTGTTATGAGTTACGATTCGTTTCTACGGTTTGCGCGCGACGAGGGGTTGAAGTCTTTGCTTTGTGTCCTTATGCTGCCATTTGCTTTCGCCGCGATCCGTGGGTCGGAGGCAGCCGAGTGGTTTCCCGCCAAGGGGCCGCTGATGACCCGCTGGGCAAAAGACGTTTCGCCCGACAAGGCCCACACCGAGTATCCTCGCCCGCAAATGGTTCGCGCCGACTGGCTGAACCTCAACGGGCTTTGGCAGTTGGAGTTCGGCAAGGCCGACGATGCGTTGCCCGTCGGCAAAGACCTGCCGATGCAGATTCTCGTGCCGTTTCCGGTCGAGTCGGCCCTGTCGGGCGTGATGAAGCGCGCCGACCGATTGTGGTATCGCCGCACCTTCCAAGTGCCGGAGAAATGGCAGGGCCGGCGGGTATTGCTGCACTTCCAAGCCGTCGATTGGGAAAGCACGGTGTATGTCAACGGAAAGCCGCTCGGCGAGCATCGTGGCGGATACGATGCCTTCTCCTTCGACATCACCGACGCCTTGAAGCCGTCCAGCGATCAGGAGTTGATCGTCAAGGTGTTTGACCCAACCAGCGACGGCAGCCAGCCCCGCGGCAAGCAGGCCAACAGGGCACGCGGAATCTGGTACACGCCCACCACCGGCATCTGGCAGACGGTGTGGCTGGAACCGGTTCCGGCGGCCCGCATCGGCCGGTTGTTGCTCACGCCAGACCTCGACGGTTCTTGCCTGAAGCTTACGGCAGAGGGCGTAGACGCCGCCAATTGCACCGTCCAGGCGGTAGCGCGCGACGGACAAGCAGACGTGGCCCAAGCCACCGGCGGCGTTGACGCCGAAATCCAATTGGCGATCTCCAAGGACAAGTTGAAAACCTGGTCGCCCAACGCGCCTTTCCTTTACGATTTAACGGTGACGCTCAAGCAGGGTGATCGGATTGTCGATCAAGTCCGGAGCTACTTCGGTATGAGGAAGATTGACCTGGGCAAGGACGAGCAAGGCAAAGTGCGGATGAGGCTCAACAACGAGTTTGTCTTTCAAATAGGGCCGTTGGACCAGGGCTTCTGGCCCGATGGCGTGTACACGGCCCAACCGACGAAGCGCTTCGCTACGATATCGAAGTGACGAAGACACTCGGCTTCAATATGACCCGAAAGCACGTGAAGGTCGAGCCCGCGCGGTGGTATTACTGGTGCGACAGGTTGGGCCTGCTGGTGTGGCAAGACATGCCCAGCGGAGACAATAAGACGCTCGAGTCGAAGGTACAGTTCGAAACCGAACTGCATCGGCTGGTGGAGGAGTTCCGCAACCATCCGTCGATCATCATGTGGGTGATATTCAATGAGGGCTGGGGACAGCACGATACGCCGCGTTACGTCGAAATGGCGAAGAAATGGGACCCCTCGCGGCTGGTCAACGGCCTCAGCGGCGTGGAGGTAAGTAGTGGTGCCGGTTCCTCTCGGGCCGATGCGAAGGTGGGCGACGTGCTCGACGTTCACATGTACCGCCACCCCAAGGCTCCCCCGCCGCATCCCGACAGGGTGGGAGTGCTCGGCGAGTGCGGCGGACTGCCCTTGGCTTACAAGGGCAATTCCGATTTCGCTGACGGTACCCGCCGCTATGAGGAGCTGCTCCAACGGCTCCATGGTTTCCGCAACTCGCAGGCGCTGTCTGCCGCCGTCTACACGCAAATCACCAATGTGGAGAACGAGCGCAACGGACTGCTGACCTACGATCGGGCCGTCATCCAAGTCGATGTAGGCAAGGCGTCGTCTGCCAACCGCGGACAATAGGGTTTTCATGTCAGGTTTCTACTGGAGGAACGCAACGATGAAACCCCTGATTATGTCGGCTGTTCTGCTGTGGATATCGGCCAACGCCGCCGCATTTGAGGCGTATTACACCCGCCTGGATCAGTCGCTCGGGGGAAATGCCGGCAAGTACTCGGACTTGGTCGTGGTGCTTGGTCGAGCGAATCGGCTTGAGTTTGCCAGCGCAAACGGCTATCTGCCGCAGTGGAGGACCGCGGACGGCATTCATCGTGTCGAGAACCTTTTTTCCGACACCGATGCGGATCCGAACTGTTATTACAGTTACGTGCGGCTGCTTGAGAACGGTCCCGACAGGATTGTCGTGCATTGGCGGCACTTTCAGGACGTTGCGACCGTTACGAAGGCCAACGGGAACCTGGATGTGCTCAGTCCGCACGGGATCACCGGCGTGATTCACGAACTGTTCACGATCTATCCCGACGGCAGAGTCGAGCGCGAGGTTCGCGAGGCCGCCCACACCCGCTACCAGGACTGGGTCGATCCGCGCCTGGCCACGCGGCAGAGCCTCAAACTGACGGGCAATGGCATTGAACACGGCCCGGTCAAGCCCGGGCAAAAACCGCCATTCCTCCCCCGCCCCGCGGTCAAAGGAAACCTTGTGAAGGAAAGCAAGGGGCTCCCCGCCCCGGTTCATCATTGGAACTTCGATGACGGCATGAAACCGCATGACGACCGGGTAAAGGAGTCTGTAACTGGTGCCGACTGCAAGATCACCGGACTAATGACTCAGTTCAAGAAGGGAGTGTCCGGCACCGCCCTCGCGCTGGACGGCTACTACACCGGGGTCTCGATCGAATCCAAACCCGCAACCCATGACGCAGTCACCGTGGAGGCCTGGGTCGCATTGGACGCATACCCGTATAACACCGCGCCGCTGGTCCATCATTCCAAAGG
>JAPLMO010000073.1 GCA_026386995.1 Planctomycetota bacterium
TGGCGGCCTGCCGCAAGTGGCAAGAGTTGGTCAAGACCTCCGGCGAGATCCGCTGGTCCGACCGCACCGGCCACCGCTCGATGCCGGCCGAGGCGTTGCTCGCGTACCTGAAGGACCGCGTCCGCCGCTGAGCCGCGGCAACCCTGCCGTGCCCGCCTTTCCCCTGGCTGATTGTGCGCGGCGGTTCAGGAGGGTCTGTTGCTCAGTTGCCGTTCATGTAGGGTGGGTGCTATGCACCCACCCTACATGTTGGGTAACGCGCCCATGAGACCCGCCGCGCAAATCGCAATCCTGCGCTGTCGTATTAACAGGGCGTGCGGGCAAAAGAAAAGCCCCGCGCCGCGTGGCACGGGGCTTTGAGGGTTACGTCAGAGTCGGGCAGACCGACTACTCGCCGCCCTTCTTGGCCCTGGGGGCGCGTGGCACCTTGGGAGCCGGCGGCGCCTTGGGCGTGGGGGCCGCGCGTGCAGCCGGGGCCGCGGCCGGGGCAGAGGACGCCGACGGCGGCAGCGGAGGCGGCGGCGGCGGAGGAAGCGGCGGAGGCGGAGCGGCGGCTTCCGCGGCGGGCTCCGGCGGCGGCGGGGGCGCCTTCGGCTGCTCTTCGCCGTACCGCAGGATCAGTTTCGCGCCTTCGCTGGCGTCCAGGTCAAGCGAGCCGAGGGCCTCGCCGGCGGCATCGCGGAGTTGGTCATCGGGCGAGCCGGCCATGTCCTGAAGCGCGGCGATCTCGGTCGCATCGAGTTTGTTGCCTATGGTCCGGGCGCTCTGTGCCAGCGACTTCAGCGCAGCGATCCGCACGGGCTTGGAGCGCTGGCCGTCCACGCCGACCTTTGCCATGGCCACGGTCACTTCGGCGTCCGGAATCTCCGAGAGGGCGCCGAGGACCGCGATCACCAGTTCGTCCGGCCGGTTCGTCAGGCTGTCCAGCAGCGATTGCCGCGCCTTGGCCGCAGAGTACACGCGGCTGGCGACGGCGACTTCCTTCAGGATCTGGGCGGACCGCAGGCTGATGGCCCGCGCGGCATCGCCGTCCAGGACCAGCGAACCGGCCTTCTGCTTCTGGGCGGCGATTTCGGTGGACAGGGCATCAGCGTCCACCGTCGGGTCCAGGGCCTTCAGGTACGGAATGTTCGATTCCAGCCAGGAGGCCTTGACCGGGTCGTCCGGATAGGAGAGGACGATGAGCGGCGTCATGGCGGTCTGGTAGTCGCTCCTCAGGAGGCTGATGACGTCGGCGTGGCCGACGTCCTTTGTGTGGGAGGAGACGGCGACGGCATCGATGCGCGGCATGGCGCGTGCGGAGGAAATCGCCTGGTTGCCCGTGGTGGCCGTGACGACGTTCCATCCGGCCTCTTTCAGTTTCGCCTGGAGGCGGTTGCGGTTATCGGCTTCGGGCTCGACCAGGAGGACGCTCTTCTGTGCCTCGAGGTTCAGGGCCTCGGTCAGCGTCGGGACGACGCGGCCGGCGCCCGTGAATGGCTTGGCGGGGCGGATGGCGGCCAGCGCGAAGGCCGCCGCGAAGCGCACCCTCTGGTCCGGATAGTTGAGGGCCATGACGAGCGGGCTGCCGAGGTCGCCCTGGCCGTAGAGCGTCAGGAAGTCTTCATCGGCCACGTGCTCCAGGGCCTTGCAGCCGCGGACGGCGACGGCCGTGTTGTGGTCCTTCAGCGCGCGGTCCAGGACGCGGTACAGGTGCTGCTGGCCGGCGGACTCGGCGAAGAAATCGAGCGTCGGCATCTCTTTCGGCAGGAACGGGTCGATCTCGCGTGCGGGCTTGCCTTCCTTGGCTTCCGCGTCCAGCAGGGTCGTCAGCCACATGGCGACGGCCTCCAGGGCGCCCGGATCAACCTTGAGGGCGTCGCTGCACGCCCGGGCCGCCAGCAGGTCGTTCATCGCCTTCGGCGAGACGGCCTTGTAGATGAGGCCCGTGCCGGCGACCCAGTCGAACAGGTCGGGGCAGTCCACCGTGATCTTGCCATAGTAATACTTGTCGGCCAGTTCCAGGTAGAGTTGTTTGGCGGGGGTCTTCAGGAGCGTCTCGTCGCCGATCTTCAGGATGGCCTTGGTGGCGGCGGCCTTGACGCCATCTCCGGCCTTCGGGTTCTCGACGAGGGCCTTCAGGGCGGGCACGGCGTACGGATAGCCGATGTCCCCCAGGACCGTCGCGATGGTCTCTTTGAGTTTGTCGTCGGGCGTCGCCAGGGCCCGCAGCAGCGGCAGGACGACAGGCTTGCCGATCTCCACCAGCGCCTTGATGACCATCGGCGCCAGGTCCTTCTTGCCGGGGTCCTGAAGGACGGCCAGGGCGCTCGGCACGACGTATGGGCCGCTGTACGCCAGTTCCTTCTCGCCGAGGAAGTAAGGCCGCGGGCCGTCGCCGAGCCTCAGAAGGTTGGCCTGGATGCGGGCGACGTCGGTCTTCTTGGCCCGCATGCCTTCGTCGGCCAGCGCCAGGAGGCGGGCAGGCACGTCGCCCATCTCGGGGATCCGGATCATCTTGACCACCAGGTCGTATCCCGTGGAGGGCGACTCGGCCAGCGCCAGGACGACTTCTGCCGCGGGCTTGGCCTCCAGCACCTTCTCGCCGATCTGCTTGGCCAGGTCGAACCTGGCGAGTTTGAAGTAGTGGACCATCATCCGCCAGTTGTTCTGCACGTCGGCCGGCGCCACGCTCACCGGCAGACCCGCCGCGCCGTAGCCGGTCGCAGCGGCCTCCTCGGCCGTGGGGGCGACGCTTTCGGGCGCAACCGGGGCCGCGGGTGCAGTCGGGGTGGCGGGTGCGCCGGGCGCCGCAGGAGCAGCCGGAGCAGCCGGAGCAGCCGGCGCAGCCGCAGCGCCTGGCGCAGCCGCAGCGCCTGGCGCAGCCGCAGCGCCTGGCGCAGCCGGGGCCGCGGGAGCAGGTGCGGCAGGGGCCGCCGGGGCCGCCGGGGCGGATGGCGCATCAGGCGCCGGTGGGGATTCTTCGGCGGGCGTGCGGCCGGTCCAGACAGCCATGGCCGCGACGGCCATCAAGAGCACCAACGCTGATACCCAGCGACGGCGTAGCGTAACTTCCCGCAGGAGCATCTGGCATCTCCTCCTTTATACCATGGCGAGTAGAAACAACAAACCCATCAGCCGCAGCGCCCCTATGCGGCCTACAAGAGGAATAACCCCAAGTGCGCCGAGTCACAAAAGGCCTCTACGCCTAAGGTTACGCGGGCGCGATTATAAATGGGGGCCGGGGGGTGTCAATAAAATTGTAACCTTCCCGGTAATGCCAGTTACGTGCGCCCCCTCCAGTAGCGGGGTGTGGCACGGCTGGCTTGTCCAGCCGTGGGTATCGCCAGCGGCCGTCCGCCACGGCTGGACAAGCCAGCCGTGCCACACCCGATAGGGAATGCGCACGTAACTGAGCCGTGGGTATCGCCAGCGGCCGTCCGCCACGGCTGGACAAGCCAGCCGTGCCACACCCGATAGGGAATGCGCACGTAACTGGCCTTACACAATCCCTTAGGAATTATTTGACTCTCGGTCGATTGTGTGCTATACTCACCATTGCAAGGGGGCTGTATAGGCAAATCAGGTCGCTCGTGCGGGTCGGTCTCCACCGGGGAGGCGGGCCCTTTTTCCTTTCGGGGGAGTGGAAGGAGAAAGTCATGAGAGGCCGACAATTCACTGTTTTTGTCCTCACGGTATTGGTGGCCGGCACTTGGGCGCTGGCGGACGACCAATTTCCCCCGACTTGGCGAGGCCAAGACGGGACCGTGACGGTGGCGTGGGATTTGTGGGGACCGCAAGGATGGGGTTCCCGTATGGTTAACGGCTATGTCAGCCAAGCCAATCCAGGTGGGTTTGGTACGATTCTCAACCCCAACCCCTTCTGGGCGTTCTATGACAGTGGGGTGTACAACAACAACACGCAGTTGGAGCACGGCCGCACAGGCTGGTTGTATATCAACGACTCGAGCCTGTCCTTTTCTTTGGCCAACTATGATCAGGACCGTGCGCGGAAAGAGGTCATCGTTCAGATCACCTTCCTCCCGGGTGAGGGATTGGGTTCGCCGGCGCACTTTTACGTGGGGTCTTCCCCCACACCACCAGGGGATCCTCCCTGGCCTTGGGGGGTTGAGGTGAATGCCATCGTGGTTGAGGGGTATATGCATCCCGATGGCTGGCAGACCAATTCCTACCACTTCACCATTGAGCCTAATCCGGCTAACGAGGGTTTCTCAATCGATTTCTTGAACTATCCTGCTTACGTCGATCAAGTGGTGGTGGACACTTGGTGTGTCCCCGAACCCGCGACGCTGTCGCTGCTGGCCCTGGGCGGGCTGGCGCTGATCCGCCGCCGCAGGTGAGAAAAGCACCGACAACACATAGCACTAGTAACCCAAGCCTCGGGCTGGACGCCCGGGGCTTGGTTCTTTCTTGGTGAACCGAGGGGGACGCCGCCTGCATTTTCTCGCCCCATGGAAGGCCCGCTCTTTTGCCCTTGCCGCGCTGCGCGGCCTGCGAGGGCACGGTAACATGGCGAGGCAGGTGCGCCAATATTTTACCGGCGGCGATGGGCGGCGGGGAGACAGCGAGGCTCACGCAAAGACGCAAAGAACGGATTTGCCTCTTGGCTTCGCGTCCTGGCGTCTTTGCGGGAGAAAATCGAACCCCCGAAATCCCGATACGATTCCTTCACTCAAGGGTTCTTCACCAGCCCCATATCCATAAGTTGCAGCATCAGGTCCGAGACCAATTCGCTGGTATACGGACTGCCGCGCCACTCAAACCCTCTCCCGCGCTCCAGCCACGGGTCGGCGATAGCCTCGGTGATGGCGCCCCGATACGGGCCGTCAACGACCTGAACATAGAAGTTTAACTGCATCACCCGGTTTTTGAGTTGTTCGAACAGCGGATTGCCGGTTTTCTTGAACAAGCGGTCCAAGCATTGGATCTTGCGGTTGCCGTAGCAATACACGGAATACTGGTTGAAGTGCTGTTGTTCGCTGTGCGCACCTTGCGTGGGACTTTTCACCCAACTGAGTTGCTTCGGGCACCAATAGAGCAAAGCATAATAGGCATTTGCCACGGCGCGGTCGAGGCTTTCCTTGTCGCCCGTCCGGTCGTGCTTGTCCAACCAGTATTCCACCATGGCGTAGATGCTATCCTGCTCGAAATCACCCGGCGGCAGATCCGGATGCGACCCGGTGTACCAGAACCGCCCTTCGACATTCTGACGCAGGAACCGCTCCTGGTCCGCGCTGGCCCGAAGGCAGCGGTCATCACCGGTTATCTTGGCGATGATCGGCAACCCCACCAGCGCCCGTCCGCACACCACCGACTCTGACTTCTTGCCGGAGGTGATTTCCACAACCTGCGGAAAACCGCCGTCCGGGTTCTGCTGCGCCAGCACCCAATTCAGCGACGCCATCGCGGCCTTGTACCAGTCCTGCCGGTCCACGCCCTCTTTTTCCTTCACCCGTTGCCAGGTTTGCAGGATGTAGCGGACCATCCACGCGTTGAGGTCAACCTTGTAACCGTTATGGTTCCAATCCCAACTGCAAAAGCCCTCCGCCGCGCCGCCGGGACGGTTCGCTTTCTGGAAATACCAACTCGTATGAAACACGCCGCTGGGCTGCTGCCCCTTGATCGCAAAGTCCATCTGCTCGAAGGCCCGGTCGCGCCACACCTTCTCGCCGGTTATCTCGTACAGGCGGTACTCGTAGTAGGCAATGTAAGGGTTGTTGCCCGCGTAAACGAACGGGGTGCCGCGGTGATGCTCGTAACCAATGCCCGGTTTCCAACTCTCCATTTTACGGCGGCCCTCGAGGGCGAGGACGAAAGCCTCCTGAGGCGTGCGCACCTTGAGCGAATCGTCAACCCGGTAGTCGTTGATCTTAATCCAGGTTTGCATGATTCCGGTTATGGCGCCGGCAAATTCGCCGGCATCGCTGACGATCAGTTGCAGCGGCATCTCGTAACGGGTTCCCGCGGTCAACCGGCCGCCGCCGACGCGAAATTGCGGCGCCATCCGGCGATTGGCGAAGTGAAACTCCGTTTTTCCCGTCCAGGTGGTCGGGTTCAGGTAATCCGAATTGCTGTCGATGGCAAACAACGCGATCACCGACTGATCCGGCCGGTACATCAGCACCCCGGGTACGCCGCAGTAGCGCATCGGCGAAATCTTCACGCTAGGGCTGTTGCCGGCCCATGGATAACTCTGCGCACGCCAGGCGTTGCTGAAACTGTCATGGTACGCCAAACACACCTCCCAGCCCGCGAGATCTTTGTCGACCGACCACGAGGCCGTCCACGTTGCCGCGGGGAGATTCTCCTGTAACGCGATTTCGACGCCGAACCGCAGGGTCGCATCGCCGGTCTTCGTCTGGCCCCGGAGACGAGCCGCGCGCGGACCGAGCCGTTCGGCCTGGTCGGCGGGCAGCCAGCGTACCTCGCCGGTCTTCACGTCCCGCAGCGCCAGGATGCCGGACGTGGCCGGGTTTTCCAGCGGGTTTCCGTTCAGCGAAATCTGCCCCAGGCTCCAGCCGTGCTCGCCGCGCCACAATTCCCAACTCAGTCCGGCGGCGCTTTTCAAGGCGAGCGATTCCAATGGCTTCAGCGGCGCGGAGGCCGGCACGGCGAGTCCGCCCGCCACGGCGTGGGCCCGAACGCGGCCGGCGTCGAGCACGGTGCCGTAGAGTGCCGCTTCGGCCAGCGCGCCGTCCAGGAACGTGCCCCCTTGATGCGGGTCGCCGCCGATTTGGAGCGGCCGGTCGTTGGCGATCGGGCCGCCTTCATCCTCCGCTTGGTCGGCCGGCCGCCCATCGACGTACAGGCTGTTGAAGCCGTCGGCCGAGCGGGTCCAAACCACGTGATGCCATTGGCCGTCATTCAGTCCTTGCCCGGAGCCCAGGTTCGTATCCGTGCTGGAACCGGCCGCGCCGGTGCTGGTAAGGATGCGGCCCTCGTTCCCGCCGCCCTGAAACGCCCCCGCGTTGATCGTCCAATCGCGGGAGCCCGGCCCGTTGGTGGCCTTGGTGATAAGCGTGGCACTGCCCGGCCACTGCTTCGCGCGCCACGGTTGCGTCGCCTTGACCCAGACCTCCACCGAGAGTTCGCTGATCGCCAGGTCCTTCTGGTGAGGCACGTCGATGTACGCCCGGCGGCCGTCGAATCGAGCCGCTCGCCCCGCGATCGCCGCCGGGCCGGCCTCCAACGTCACGCCGCCGCGATAGACGCCCGGGTGCCGGCCTGTTTCGTCCTTCGCCGCAGCCCCGTCGGCGCAGGCTGAATCCTGGAACCGCCACCAGGCGATCGGGGCATCCTTCCGCACTTCAGCCCCGTAGTCCGCCGATAACGCCGGCACGGCGGCCGTGATCGCACTTGCACAACTCATCAGAGCCATCACAACAACGAACCCGCTGCTGTTCATCGATACTATCCCATTCCCTTTCTTGTCCGACATGATTCAGATGACTTGCTACTACATCGCAACTTCGCGCGGCTGGTCTCCGTACCCGCCGCGCGGCCGACGAGGGCAAGGTAACATGGCGAGGCAGGTGCGCCAATATTTTACCGGCAGCGATGGGGATCAACGACAGTTCAAAGTTACAGGTTCAAAGTTCAAAGTTAACGGCCAAGGAAAGACAGTTTCAAAGGTCGCCGCGGCGACCTTAAGGGCGGGTTCCTATGCTCCTCGGGCGTACATTGCTTCAGCCCCGAACGGGGCGCATGGGCTGTAGCCACCCTGGCACGGCAGGCGTGCCGTGGCCTGACGGCGGGTGGAGCACCGGCCGCTGCTGCGGCCCGACGCGAAACCCGTGGAAAGCGGATGACGGAAAAGGGGCCAGGACCCTTTTTTCCTTTTTCGCCCGGCGGGGCGAAGGAGATTCCCGAAACGATTCCTCCGCCCCTTCGGGGCGGATGTGTTTAAAAACGAACGTTTCCACGGGTTGCGCGACGCCGAAAGCGGCGTCGCTCCACCCGTGGCTACAATCCGCCGCCCCGTTGGGGCGAAAAACGGCAGTTCAAAGTTAACGGCCGTCGCCGTTTTTCGCCCAATCTTTCCCCAGCGTTCTCCGCGGTGGAAGATGTTGCCGTTGTTGAGTTTTCCACTCTGCATTCTGCATTCTGCACTCTGCATTTCCCGGCCGGTTTTTCACCCTGCCCTTATGATGTCGATCTCCGCGTTAAACCATACAAAAGAGGGACACCTATGACCCCTGTGAAAGATTTCACGAACGTAAGTGTTTTTGCAAAAGTGCCACTTACGTCGCTTGCGACTCGTCAAAAACCGCTCCAGAAGGCACAAAACGCTATCAAGTTCCGATCAAAAACTGACAAAACTGATCAAAAAGGGCCGGGTTTTGTCTTGCCCATCTTAACATTTCAGCGCGCCACCCCCTCTGGCGCTAGCGCCAAGGCGGTTTTTGCCTTTTCGGACCCCCCAAAAGGGGGTGCGCCGCTCTAATAATTGACGTAAGTGTTTTTGCAAAAACGCGACTTACGTCAACGGCCAAAACGGCAGGAACCAAAAAGCATCAACAACCCGCGGCACACTTAGTCGGCGACCTCGGTCGCCGCGTTCTTGCGCGGCAGGTCGGGAGACCCGCCGCGCAGCATGTTAGGGTCCGTCAAGCCTACGAAGAAATCCGCGGTCTTAGCAGGCGGGCGCCGATCACCACCACCAGGTAAACCGCCCCGGCCAGAACGATGACGGTTGCCCCGGCGGGGAGGTCGGGCTGATACGAAATCGCCAGGCCGGCCGTCGTAAAAAGCATGCTGAAAACCGCGGCCAGGGCCATCATCTGCCACAGGCGACGGGCGAAGTGCCCCGCCACTGCCACGGGCAGCGTCAGCAGGGCGATCACCAGGACGATGCCCACCACGGTCACCAGCAGGACGACCGTCAGTGCGGTCAGGCCCAATAATAAGAGGTAAAAGAACTCCACCCGCATGCCGCGCACCCGGGCGAACTCTTCGTCGAAGCAGACCGCCAGAAACTGGTTGTAGAACACCAGGCCCAGGGCCACCACCAGTGCGTCGAGGGCGGCGATCAGCCACAAGTCCTGCTGCGACACCATCAGAATGTTGCCGAACAGGTAACTCATCAGGTCCTGGCTGTAGCCGGGGGTCTTTGCGATAAAAAGGACGCCCACAGCCATGCCGATGGCCCAGAGCGCCCCGATAACGGTGTCCTCTCGCTGCTTGGCCCGCAGGCTGACGATGCCGATAATCATCGCTGCCGCCAGGGCTGCGGCAATCGCCCCGTAGAGCGGCGACAGCCACGTCCATCCGTGGACCCGCTGGAAATAGAGTGCCGCCCCGATGCCGCCCAGCACGCAGTGCGATATTCCGCCGGCGATGTACGTGATCCGCCGCACCACGACGTACGTGCCCACTATGCCGCACGCGATGCTCGCCAGCACCCCGGCCAGCAGTGCGTACTGAACGAATGCGTAGTTGGCGGCGGCGTCGAGGAACTCGCTCACGGGTGTCCTCCGGCAGGGCGGTGCTGGTCGTGGCGGATCATGCAGACGTCGCCGCCGTACATCTCGCGGATGACTTCGCCCGTGACCTCGCTCGTCGGGTGCACCACAACGCACCGCTTGACGCAGATGACGGTCTTGACGAATTTCGATACGAAGCCCAGGTCGTGCGTGACCATGATGACGGTCAGCCGCTCGTTCAGGCGTTTGAGGAGTTCGTAGAGTTCGTTCTCGGCGGGGGCGTCGAGGTTGGCGGTCGGCTCGTCCAGCAGCAGCAGTTCCGGCTCGGCCGCCAGGGCCCGCGCGATGAGCACCCGCTGCCGCTGGCCTCCGGAAAGGTCCCCGAACGCCTTGTGCCGCAGGTTGTCGAGGCCGACCTCGCGGAGGGCCTGCCACGCGGCCTCGCGGTGCGCGCGGCGGTAGGGGCCGACGATCTCGGCCTTTCCGATGCGGCCCATGAGGACGACGTCGGCCACGTTCACGGGGAACTTCGAATCGACCTGCGCGTGCTGGGGCATATATCCGATGCGCCGGCGGGCCGTCTCGGGTGCCCCGCCGAAGACGCGGATCTGGCCGCGCGCGGGCACGAGCAGGCCGAGAATGAGTTTCAGCAGTGTGGTCTTTCCGCCGCCGTTCGGGCCGACCATGCAGGCGAAATCGCGCTCGGGCACCTCCAGGAACACGTCCTCCAGAATGGGCGTGGAGTCGTAGGCGAATGAGACGCCTTCGATATTTATTACGTTTGCGGCCATCGCGTAGCACCTCTGACAGCAATGACGAATGTCTAATGACTAATGACTAATGACTAATCAAACGGCAAAGACTGTTGCCCAATTGCCGTTCATGTAGGGTGGGTGCTCTGCACCCACCATTTTCACGCGAGAAAAACGGCATTGGTGGGTGCAGAGCACCCACCCTACACTTTGGGCAACAGGCCCTGGAGCACCGCCGCGCCATTCTTCATTGCAGTTTGCCGTTTGATTCGTCATTCGTGTTTCGTCATTCGTAGTCCGTCAACCTTGAAACTGTGAGTCGGACAAGCGCGGCGGGCAGTCTTGCCCGCCGCGCGGTGGGCAAGACTGCCCACCGCGCGACTTGGTGTTTTAGCATTCGTCATTGCCGTTTGCCGTTTGATTCGTCATTCGTGCTTCGTCATTCGTCATTTCCGTTGCGGCCCCGCCGCACTACTGCCGGCCGCCAGCGCTCTACTTACTTTCTCTGCCATATCCGTCAGGTTCGCGAGGTAGTCTTTCGCCAGGTCGTCGAGCGGCACGACCGCGCCGCCGATGGCCGCGGCGACGGCCTCGGCGCTCTTGGCCGAGAACTGCGGCTGGACGAATATGACCCGCACGCCCCCGGCCCTGGCCCGGGCGATCAGCCTGGCCAACTGCCGCGCGGTCGGCTCCTTACCCTCGAGTTCCACGGGCGCCTGCCGCAGGCCGTAGGCATCGGCGAAGTAGCCGAACGCCGGATGATAGACGAAAAAGTCGCGGCCCGCCAGTGGCGCGAGGGCCTCGCGCAGCCGCCCGTCGAGTTTGTCCAGACCATCGTCCAGGGCGGCCAAGTTCTTCCTGAACGCCTCGGCATGCGGCAAATCGGCGGCCTCGAGGGCCTTCTCGATCGTGGCCGCCATGATCTTCGCGTAACGCGGATTGAGCCAGAAATGCGGGTCGGGTGTTCCGGTGTGTGCGGCCGCACTGGATGGGGTCTGGAGCCCTGCGCCGTTAAGGCTCCTGACCCCGTCCGGTGCAGCCTGCTCGGCCCGCTCGTCGGCCTCGGCCTCGGCGGCTTTCATCCACCTTAAGGGGATGCCCTGGCGGGTGTCGATCACCTGAAGGCCCGGATTGACGGCCTTCGCCTTCTCAAGCAGCCGCCGCTCGAACGGCCAGCCGGAGGCGAAGAAGAGGCGGGCCTCCGACAGTTGGGCCATCTGCTGCGGCGTGGCGTCGAAGGTGTGCGGCGACTGGCCGGGGCCAACCAGCACGTGCACCTCGGCGTACGGGCCGGCGATCCGCTCGACGAACCAGGCCTGCGGCAGAATGGTGACGAAGACCTTCAGGGGTTTTTCGGCCGCCGCCGCGCCGGGGGCCTGGGCCAAGGCGGGCCTTGCCGCCGACGCAACCGCCCCGGCCGCAATCGCGGCCGCCGCCAGCAGGATGATCCTGAGGTCAGTTCGCATGCTTGTTGTGCTCCCCCGCGCCGCCGCCTGGAGGTCCGCTTGCGCATCCGTTTCTTCAACCGTTGATTGTGACAGCCCGCGCGGCGGCGGTCAAGGGCGATGCGAGACGGTTGAAACCATTGCGTGCGCGGGCGGGGCAAAAGAAGAAGGCCGTGCAGAAGGAGCAGGCCCCTGCACAGCCTTTCATCGCCTTCGACCCGGCCTGACCGGTGGATGATCAGTCCGACTGTTGCGCCCGTCGCGTATTCAGTTGTCCACTACACCCGATCTATACAACTGCCGCCACCGTGGATGCAAGGGCGGTGTCAGAATGTATTGGCAAAGGCCGAATTCGCTGGGTATGCTTCCGGTGAGGTGCAGGGCCGAACTCCAAGCGCTGAAGCAGCCGTCGCAAGCGCTGCTGCTCAGCTCCGGCATTAGGCATCAACGGAGGTGCGGTATGAATGAGAACAAGTTGCAGTCTCCTCAGCATTCCAAGGTTCGCACCGTCTTTCGCGTGGGCGGTCCGGTGATTGCCGGAGTCGGGCTGCTCTTCGTGATCGTAGGTTTCGGCAGCTTCTTCGCTTGCTTTGACACCATGGAGTCTCCACGCTTCTTGTGGTGCCCCTTCGTTGGTCTGCCACTACTCTTCGTAGGTATGGTCATGTGCACGCTCGGCTACCTGGGCACCTTCCAGCGCTACATGGCTGGCGAGTCCGCCCCAGTAGCTAAGGATGTGGTGAACTACATGGGCGAGAATGTCCAGCCGGGAGTCAAGGCAGTGGCCAAGGCGGTCACGGAAGGGGTCATCGAGGCGCAGAAGGAAGAACAGCAGAAGCCGTAGGTCCGATGCCTAACAGAGCGCTGCACCTGACCGGCGGGATACGACGGCTTATCGGAGTTCATGGCTCATTCCGCTTCGCTCGCAGGTGAGTGTAGTCGTTAGCCGTATTCCTTGTTTAGCCGCACCTGCCCGCAGTCCAAGCACCTGCGCCGGCGGCGGATGATGGCGGTGGAGGGCGTGCCGTCGGCGCGGAGGTCGGGGCATTTTTGGGCCAAGCGGCCCCAGTATTCGCTGCGGCGGCTGATCACGGTCGGGTTGTTACCCGCCAACGGCGGCCAGGCCGAAAGAACCAGGGCCGGGCAGGGGCCGGAGGATCACGGACGACAACGAACACGCGGGGGAAAAGGATAAGGGGCTGTTTCAGAACCGGCTTTCAGCGCATGATTGCGCGGCGGGCAGTCTTGCCCGCCGCGCAAAGACTGGTTTGTATGCGCGGTAGGCAAGACTGCCCACCGCGCGACACTTGGTTCTGAAACAGTTTCTAAAACCCCCGCGCTACGGCTTGGGCGGCAAGGAAGGCGGGGGAGGCGGCGTTTGGAGGTTTAGGCAATATGGGCAGACGAGCCAGGGAGCGTGGCCACTAAAGACTAAAAAAAGCACTCCGCAGTTTGACTTGACCCCAATCGTGAGGTATATACCCCTAGCCGACTTTGCGCGGCCATAGTGTATTTGTCGTTTGACGGGGCATAATGGTGTTGGCTCAGGCCAGTTGCGAAGGGTTGTAATGGCACACGGATCGCCGACCCACCTCACTTTGGTATCGAACGGCGCTGCCGCCGCAAGCGCGTCGGAGCGCTCGAAATACTTCCTCGGAAACAGTGTCAGGTCTCGTCACGTCAAGAAGAGGGTCCTGTTTAGCCGATATACGCTGAGGCTGCCGGGGCTGCTGATTGCCGCCATGGGGGCGGTGACGCTGTTGTTCAGCGCCAGTTCGGCCATCGCGGGAATAGGGATATGCTGGGACGCCGACGGCACATACCCATACGGCGGCACGGGCACATGGAACATCACCAACTCCCATTGGTACGACGATTTGAGTTTAAGTTATAAACCCTGGGTCAACGCCAACAACGACACCGCCATCTTCGGCACGGCGTCGGGCACGGTTACGCTTGGCACCGGCATAACCGTCGGCGGGTTGACCTTCAATGACAGCGCGGGGTATGTGATCACCGGCGACACCCTGACCTTCGGCACTGCCGGGTCCATCACGGCGAATGTGGACGCGACGATCTCCTCGGTTCTCGACGGCACTGTCGGCCTGGCCAAGGCCGGCGCCGGCACGCTGACGCTCTCGGGCGCCAACACCTACACCGGCGTCACGACGATCAGCGCCGGCACACTGACGCTCGGCAACTCGAGCGCCCTGGGCGACACGAACAACGCCCTGGCGGTCTCCGGCGGCGCGGTCGTCGAAATCGGCACCTACTTTCCGACCGTCGGGGCCGTGACCCTGACCAGCGGCACGATCGCCGGCACGGGCATCCTGACGTTTAACGACACGGCCACGCTTGAGAGCGGCACGGTCAGCGCGAATCTGGCCGGTGTGGTCATACCCATCAACAAGGAAGGCCCCGGCACGGTCACTCTTTCGGGCAACAACAGCGGCTTCAGCGGCTTTATCAACATTAACGCCGGTACGCTGAGCGTCGGCGACACCAACAACCTCGGCGACGGCTCCTTCAGCAACGCCCTGATGATCACCGGCACACTGAAGGTCACCGGCGACATCGTGAGCCCCGTCGACCGTTCGATCACGCTCTCCGGCACGCCCACCATTGACGTGGACTCCGGCAAGCAGTTGACCATCGATGGCACGGTCAGCAGCGTCGGCGGCGGCACGCTGAACAAGGCGGGCGCGGGCGCCGTCATCCTCTCCGGGCCGAACGCCTACACCGGCGGAACGACGATCGGCGCCGGCATCCTGCAAGCGAATAATGCCACGGCACTGGGCACCGTCGGGAACATCACCTTCGGCGGCGGCACCCTGCAATACACGGCCGCCAGCGCCGGCCAGGACTGGGCAGCGCGCTTCAAGAACAGCACCTCGGCCGCCATCGCCCTGGACACGAACCTTCAGAACGTGACCCTCGCCGGCGTCATCGACAGCAGCAACACCGCCGGCCTGACCAAGACCGGCGCCGGCACGCTGAGCCTCACCGGCGTGAACACCTATACCGGCGGAACGGTTGTTACCGGCGGCACGCTTTCAATCAATGGCCGATACGCGGTGAATAACCGCAACATTACCCTCGACGGTGCCGTCCTGAAGGCGACTTGGGGTAGCACAAATTCCTGGTCAGTGCCTCAAATCACACTCGGCCCTAATGGCGGGACTTATACTGCATCCGGTTATAGCAACTGGGACAATGACATCACTGGCACTGGAAACTTCACCTTGAGCAGCGGCCAGGATGAACGGTTCACAAGAGCCGCTGGGTACAGCCTGACCGGTGACTTTATCGCTTTGTCGTTTAGCATGAACGGAGGGTTTGGCCCGCTTCCGAACAGCACGTTGGACCTCAGGATTGCGGGCAAAATGAATTCTGGGATCTTCGGTGGCCTGAAAGGGTCAGGAAATGCGAACCTCCAAGGTAATACTGTCCAGATTGGCAATAACAACAAGGATACGGCCTACAGCGGCATCCTCTCCAACGGTGGCCTCACCAAGACCGGCACCGGCAAGTTGACCCTAACCAACACCAACACCTACACCGGCGCGACCAGCGTCACCGCCGGCACGCTGCTCATTAACGGCAGCACCCATGCCTCCAGCGCTGTTTCCGTCGCCAATAATGTTGACAGCACCACCGCCACCCTCGGCGGCATCGGCACGATTAACGGGTCCGTCACGGTTAACGCCACTGCTGCCACCAGCCGCGTCAACCGAATCACCGGTGCGACCATTGGCACCACCGGCACCCTGAACATCGGCGGCGGGTTGACGTTTGGTGCGGGCGCCATCGGCTACTTCGATATCACCAGCACCAGCGTTAAAGACTATTTGAACGTCACCGGCAACCTTACCGCCGACAGCGGCACGATCATTGAAGTGTCCACCGGACTCCCCGGCGGCGAGTACGGCCTCATCGGATATACCGGCTCGGCCTCAGATATCGGCAACTACTTG